>NZ_JADPKF010000076.1:0-141516 GCF_023073815.1 Bradyrhizobium sp. 157
AAAGCGCAGAGAGCGTACGGCAGACCTGCTCAAGCGGACGCTCCAATCCAACGCTACCCCCGACCAGCTGAGCCGAATGGCTTCCAGTGTGGCGAAGGACCATGTGGCTTGCATGGAGTGGTGGGAAAAGAAGGTGTTGCGCTCGGAACGGATGCAGTCCGTCTGCGCCGCCACTGCCAACTTGCCAAGCGCTTCTGCCAAGGTGCGGGAAGCCGACGAGGACGCAGTTCGCCTGCATACCGGCTGGGTACTTCATACGAACTGCATGTATCTGCAATCGCGCATTGCCCTCACGGAACTGCTGATCGCGCAACAGGAGAGCACGTACGAACCCGCGGTGAGGGACGCTCTCATGGGTGAGAACGGGCGCGTGCGTTTGCTCGGGACCTTTGTCAAGGATTTTTTTCCGGCATTCAACTCGACGAGCGAAGCCGTTCTAAAGCGCCACGGAAAGGCGCTGCCCGAACCGGCCTGCACCGTTCTGGAAGGAGTCATGGAACGGCTTTCGGAATTTGCCTCAGGGGTGCACGGCATCGTTGCCAGGCTAAGGGATACCGGAACTGATGCCGACCTTCCATTGGAACAGTTGGACCAGATCGTGGAAGGTGCATGGGTCACCGCGCACCAAGTCACGCGACTTTTGGCAGTGCAGCCAAAGAGGCAAGTGGAGCGGCCTGCCCAGACTGCGATATCGGAAAAGACCGACTTAGCGGCTGAGAGCCACGCGGCGCGCAGGAAGGGGAAAGGCAAGCGCGCACCGGCCGCAGGCGAGGGGAGTTCAACTGCCGGGCTGCGCGAGCCGCAGCTCGCCAGGCCCGACGCTGCCACGGTTATCGTACTCTCGGATCTGGGTACGAAGAAACTCGCGAGTGCAGAGGAGGCACGCGCGAGGGCGTCATCATCGGCGACCGAGCACCTGGCGATGTGGCAGGCTCCGCCCTCCAGGAACGCACTGACGGGATTACTCAAGCGATTGGACGAGCTGCTGCAGTTCGATCTGCCGGCTCAGCAAAGCGCCGTCTCGCAAGCGCGCCAGATGAAGCCTGAGGACGCCGACCACGTCGTGGATCTCGTCCTTAAGCGCCTGCAGACGCAGACCACCGAGATTAAGAACTGTGTAGCCGCGCTGGAGGAGCCCCGCCGACGTGGCCTACTCACGCCTGCGCAAATGACCGAAGTGCACAACAAAATAGTCCGGCTTAAGGCGATGTTGTCCGAGGTTCAGGGACAGGCAAACTCATTGAACGCGCAAAAGGCGGCGATCATGATCGATTGCATGAAGACCTACGCGTTTCCGTCGCAGAAGTACCTTGAACAGTTGCGGGCGGCCGAAGAACTTGCGTCTGTGGATCCACCCCAGGCCTTGAAGATCGAGCCAGCGACGCTGTTCGAGATCAAGCTGCAGCCCAAGGCGCTGCGCAGTGGTAGGATGCCAAATCCGATGTGGGTGCACATCCATACCAAGCTGCCGGTACATGCCTGGCAGTTGGCAACGCTGGGCGGCGCCGACTTCGCCGCTTGCCACGTGAAGTCCAATGAACAGCGCGGCTACAATCGGCAATGGCAGAGCGCTCGAGCCGCCACGGGGCACGAGAACGTCGTGATCCACCGCGGCAAGCTCACGCCTGCGTTCTGTAAGTCGTTGTTGAGCATCGTCCCATGCTACTCCCTTCGCGAGGCGGAGCATGCGTCGATGCAGTTCGCGCGCCTCAGGATGTAGTTACCTGAGTGTCTCGCGCCAGAGCGTCGCTGTGGTGACACCATCAAGCAGACCGTCACCGAAAGGAAATCCTCGATGAACTCGAAGCCGGCGCGGGCTCCTCGAACAGATCGACAACGGGGTCCGACTGAAATTCGATCGGGAGCGTGGAGACCCCGACTTCCTTTCGCTTGAAAAACAGCATCGCGGCGCTTGTCGCCGCGCTTGCGATGGCCGGGTCCGAATAGCCTAGGACCCGGCTATGCTTCAGATCGTGAATGAAGCAGTTTTGCGCATTTGTGTTCGAGATCCCATCGCCGATCGCTTCGGTAAGTGTCTGCGGCGCCGTGCTTAGCGCCCCACAATGATTGGGCTTCCCGGCCTGGAGCACCAGAATGCGGTGTAAAGGGCCAAACGCGTGCGGGCCAGCCGCACCGGGCTCTCGTGCTGGGGTGGACGGCCCTTTCCGCTACTCCGGGGGCAAGATGAGGAGTCGTCGCTGACCTCAAAGAAAGGAGACGCCCGCGAAAACAATTGTTCGCATCGGTTTGGATACGTGAAGAGTGTAGTGTTTCAGCTGCATGGCGTTGACAGGACGGAGCAGCCGAGGGTTGAGGGTGCGGAAGCCACGGTCAAGTTAACGAATTGGAGCGGCCGAGCGGGCAGACGAGCGGCATGCCAACCGCCCGGGGTTCTTTCTCCCCGTCATGGTTTCCCACCGGAAGTGATCTGCTATGCCGTTTGGATGTATTTCCCGTTTCCTTAAGCTTGCGCATGGTCGAGGAAATGCTGGCGGCGCGCGGCATTGTCGTGAACTATTAAACCGTGCGCCAGTGGGGAACCAAATTCGGCAAGGTGTTCTCCTTTTGGATCCGCCAGCGCGCTCCGCGCGCGGCGACAAATGGCATCTGAACGAAATCGCTATCTCGACGCGGCCGAACAACATTGGCTCTGGCGCGCTGTCGACCAGAATGGCCTCGTTCTCGAGGTCTTAATCCAGCGCCGAAGAGACTCGCGCGCTGCGCAGCGGCTTGTCAAGAAGCCCTTGAAAATTCGGCGGCACGCCGCCGCGCGTCATGATCACGTACAAACCCCGTTCGTACGGCGCTGCAAGGGCGAAGATGGGCTTTCACACCGACCGACCATCGCCACCACAAAGCTCTCAACCACCGCGCTGAGAATTCTCACCCGCCGACCCGGCGACGCGAGCGGATCATAAAGCGGCTTAAATCGTCCCGTCAGACTCAGCGGTTTCTGTCAGTTCACGATCAGGTCGCAAACCTTTTCCACGTCCCCTATTCCGGAGCCGTCACTGACGACTTCCGTCGTGCTTCGCGCGAGCCAGCCTTTGCGATTTCCTGCGAGATCTCCGCGACAGGCGCTATCGCCGATTCTCAAACCTCTGAGAAGTGCCTTCTTCGGCTCCGTGCCAGATTAAATCGACGATGCCCTCTGAGCAGCTATGGGCCCAAGCTGTCCACGAACGCGCGACTTCACGAACCATTTCCCGTCAAAGGCATTAAGCGAAGGTGGGGCGGTTCAGCTTGTTCTTCGGGACCAGCGGTCCTGACGGGCTGACGATTCCGTCGAATCGACGGTCCTGGTTCTCTGCTCGTCAGAGTGCATGAGCGGAGGTTTGGATGCGGCCACGGGAGCGACGCGAGACTGGCGAGCAGGATCTGTTTCGCTCCCGGCTCGATCAGATCATCGACATGAAGCATTCGCTGGTGACGCTGGCGCGCACGGTGGATTGGGACTTCCTGGAGCAGGCGTTCGGAGCGGTCTACACGGACGGCCCTGGCCAGCCGCCGCTGCCGACGCGCTTGATGGCGGGGCTCGCGATCCTCAAGCACACCTATGGCCTGTCCGACGAAGTGCTGTGCGAGCGCTGGGTGGAGAACCCTATTACCAGTTCTTCTGCGGCGAGGAGTTCTTCCAGCACCGGCTGGTGTTCGATCGCCCGTCGTCGACGCGCTGGCGCAACCGGATGGGCGAGGAGCGGCTTCAGGCCCTGCTGCAGGAGAGCCTGTCGGTTGCCGTCAGGACCAAGGCGATCAAACCGTCCGAGTTCTCCCGGGTGATCGTCGACACGACGGTGCAGCCCAAGAACGTGATGCTTCCGACCGATGCCAAGCTTCTGAACCGGGCGCGCGAGAAGCTGGTGCGGCTGGCGCAACTAACCGGGGTGGATTTACGCCAGTCCTATGCGAGGGTGGGCAAGTTCGCCCTGATAAAGCATCAGCGCTACGCCCATGCCGAGCAGTTCAAGCGTGCCAGGCGGGCGCTGAAGACGTTGCGTACCTATCTCGGCCGGGTCATGCGGGACATCAGCCGCAAGATCGCGGGCGACGCCGCGCTCGCGGGGAGGTCTTCGAAGCTGTTATTGCTGGCGCGCCGCGTCCACGAGCAGCAGCAGCGCCAGCGCGGGCCGAAGGTCTATTCGCTGCATGCGCCGGAGGTCGAATGCATCGGCAAGCGGTTCGACCGACCCCAGCGCCGGAATCGATCGGGAGTCCACTCGGCGTAACGCCGATGCGCACTGGGCATGTGATCGGGATCAGTGCCGTGCCGGCGGCCGCCATAACGGCGCTGGTGAGCAGCAACACGCAAACCCGATGGAACAGCTCGATGGACCGGGTGGTGGCGCGAAAGTCGACCTGCTCCCGGATCAGGCCGTGTGGAACTGAGTAGAAGAAGCCGTCGATCTCGACGTGATAATCGAGCGAGACGCGGGCCAGGAGCCATTCCGCGAACTGATAGTCGGCATCCGGCAACGGCGACAGGACAGGCATCTCGACGGTCTCGAACAATTGTCGGCGGCTGACGCCGATCCGGCG
The DNA here is from genome assembly GCF_023073815.1 of Bradyrhizobium sp. 157. NCBI lineage: Bacteria > Pseudomonadati > Pseudomonadota > Alphaproteobacteria > Hyphomicrobiales > Nitrobacteraceae > Bradyrhizobium > Bradyrhizobium sp. 157. The sequence continues at coordinate 4,537 of NZ_JADPKF010000076.1, forward strand.
CATGACGTGGGCGTTGATGCGCTCCAGCGCGGCGGTGATTGCCGCGTTCGCCTCAGCCAGCGAGAAGAAGGTCTGCCGGCGAAGCCGCCCGAGGATATAGGTCTGGGCAAAACGCACTCCGGCCTCCACTTTCGCCTTATCCCTCTTGGCCGTGCCGGAAGGATGCCAATGCCGTAATGGGACGCCATCATCCCGTAGCTGCGATTGATTTCAGGGTCGTAGAACGAAGCCCGGTGCACGCCGGACTTCAGATTGTCAGGGACGACGAGGCGTGGCACCCCGCCAAAGAACCGGAACATCCGGACATGGGCCTCGATCCAGTCCGGAAGTGTCTGCGTCCAGGCCGCCTCGGCGTAGGTGTAATTCGAGGCGCCAAGCACGGCGACGAAGATCTCCGCGTTGCGCACAACCCCGGTTGCGCGATCAACGATCATGATCTTCTTGCCGGAGTAATCGACAAAGACCTTGTCGCCGGCCGGATGGTCCTGCCGCATCGTCGGAGACAGCCGCGCTCGAATTCCCGGAACAGATCGCAGAACAGGCTGTAGCCATAACCTTCCGGATGGACCGCCCGGTACTCCTCCCACAGCACCATCAGATTGACGCCAGGCCGCTTCAGCTCACAGGCCAGCGAGGCCCAATCCGGCTCAGCTCGCCGGCGGAAGCCGCGCCTGACGCCGGCATGGGCAAACAGACGTTGTTCAAGAACGGCGTCGGTCAGATCGCCCGCCAAAGGCCACGCCAGCCCGGCAGTCGAGGCACGCTTGAGATTGTCCTGGATGGTGCTGCGCGCCACGCCGAGCGTGCGGCCGATCTCCCGGGCGCTCACCGCATCACGGGCAAGCCGCAGCATCTGTCGTATCTGTCGCATGGTCAGTTCTCTCTTGGCCGGCATCCGCTTCCCTCGTTGATCAACGAGGGACTTGATGCCTTAGGGACTGACCCAAACGAAAACGCCGACTTCCAAAAACCCGGCCGGCTTCAAATCGGAATGCCGGCCGGTTTCATTTCGGAATCGTGGCCGGCTTCAAATCGGAACGATGGCCCGCTTCAAATCGGAATACCCGGCCGGAATAAATCGGAATCCGCACGTGCTGCACGCTCGCGGACTGCCCGGCAATCGCTCTGACGGACACTCGCTCGGCACCATCATCGAGGCGACGGAAATGCTAACCGGCTGCGCGATCGAGCGCGCCTATGTCGGCAAGGGCTATCGCGGCCACAACACCGATAGACCGCGCCGCGTCTTCATCTCCGGGCAGAAACGGGGCGTCTTCGGCGTCATCGAGCGCGAGCTCCGGCGCTGTTCAGCCATCGAGTCCATCATTGGCCACATGAAGAGCGACGGCCACCTCGGCCGCTGCCATCCCAAGGGGCGTGAGGGCGACGCCATCAACGTCATCCTCACCGCCGTGGCCGCAACCTCCGCCGCGTGCTCGCCTGGCCGAGGGATTTGCTGACATCAATCCTGATCATCCTCTGGCAAGCAGGTGTACGGTCGCAGGCGCTCAAACCGCCTTCTTAGCGGCGATGATTCCACGATGCTTGGCGGCAGCGAGTCAGTCCGAGCCTGATGAGATTGGCCGCCGATCAAGCTAGCTTGGCTCCGAAGCCGCCGCACACAAGCTTGCCGAGATCGCGTCTGGCATAAAGCCGATTCAGGACGGGCACATCGCGCCGGTCAACACGTCCGTCCTTAAGGTCGGCGGCAGCGGCGCAGAGCTTAGGCCAGGATCAGAGCGCATGGATTACTGTGGCTCAATTCGCTCGACATCTCGCCTGATTTGGTGTCTTCAACCGAAATGGCCGAGACACCCTATCTCCCTCAGATTGGCGCATCAAACGGCGAAACCACCTCGGACCGGCCTGATGGTGAACATTGGTGCCGTTGTTACAAAGCACCTCGCGGATCGAATTGTCGGTTTCGCTCTAAGGCTTGACCTTTGCCGCAGCTGTCGGTTTGCCTGCGCTCCTTGCTCCACCGCCTGCCTAAACATGAATGCCTGCGGATCTCGCATTACATAAAGTCACCATCCTCTTCGGAATCTGCTGGAACCTCAGTATCACTATCGACCTTGGAGAGATAAAGCTGAGATTTAGTTGCGCGCTGCCATTCACCAAGGCTGTTTTTTGTCCACTGCGCGGACTGAGTAGGGTCAAGTACCATGTCGTCCTCATCCACTTCAACGAAGCCCATTGTCTCTGCGCGGGCCTTCGCTTCTGCATTAGCAGGACGCCAGTTCACCAATGGTCGTTCGCCGTCTTGCCGAAGTTGATGTTCGAGCAGAATATCGCCGGCGTTTGCGACAAGCGGATGAGCAACCTGAAAATCCACAATTGAGGTGACTTCACTTCGTCCAGGGAACTGTTCTCGCCACTTATCGCTTTCGAACTCAGTCATGTTGAATCCGGCCTCCGTTCTTTGGAGGCCGACGCTCACATTTCCTAATTGGTAGCTGTAATATCGGGCATTTTCTGAATCTCTTCTGATACCGTATTCCTTAGCGACCTCTGCTGTGCGCTTAGCTCTTGCGGATACAAATTCCGAGTACTCGTGTGGATTGTTGGCGATGCGGTTGATTGCGTCGCCATGAAAGGTCCTCACTTCTGTCCTGAAGGTAGCTCTGTCGATCTCGACCACAGGAGGTTGTCGAACGAGGGAATAACTCGGTTGCGAAGGTGAGCTGCCACCAGACTCCTGCAATCGCGTTCTAGCGAACGCATCGGCGAAGCCCTGGCTTTCGGCACCCGCTTCCTCAGCGTTGGCTGCCCGATGATATCTTTCTTCGGCCGGAGTATCGGGCCAATTGTTAACTCGACCGTACATGACGACTGCACCTGGATCATACATCTTGCATTGTTTCAGGTCGTTAGACCTTACCCGCTTGATAGACAGCTTAGCTGTCCGTAAGCTGACGCCAGGCATAAAGGGAAAATCTGACCACGCCTTTGGGCAGCTCGACCGCGTATCGTCGAGGCGTTGCGCGATGCAGGCTTCCACGTTATCCAGCCAGCACGAGGCGAGGAGGTGCTGGACTGGTGCAAGCGGCACGTCGCAAGGGGAACATGATGCGGGGCACTCGGACCCGCCGAGGCGTCGAGCTCGCCGCGAGGAAAGCGACTTCCACCGGCGCCCGAGCGTCTCGTGCGCTGGGTGGCTTGCTCGACCTGGTGGCACTCCCAGTCCGAGGCAGCGAACTGCACGCAGTGTCGACCGGATATTCGGGTGGGCGCGTGGCGCGCAACGCGATCGCGAGAGTGACTCCGGATGACGTCACCTACTACGTGGCACTGCCGTTCGACGAGCGCCTGAACGGCGGTTGGCGTAGGAAGGGGCGCGCCGTGCTCGAACTCATGGAAGCTCCGCCTTCCGAAGCCGAGTCGGGAAGACAGGCAGCCGGAGCTGAGCCATCGACTACCATGCCCGCGGCTCGTCTTCCGGTCTTGAGCCAGCTCTGCTGGGATCATTGGGGGACGACGGTCTGGCCGCCGGCGAAGTGGTAGATTACCTGAGCGCAAACGCAGCTCTTGTGCTCGCCGAAGCGCTCTCGCGGAAGCCGCGCATGCTCGTGGCGATCGCCTTCGCGACCAAGATGGCTCGGACGATTTGGGCCATGACCCCCGGGAAGGTGATTATCGGAACCCAGCGCAGGCAGTGACGGCATCATGACGAATGCAGCACGAAATAGCCTGACCTTGGTGAAGGGTGTGAGAAGGCGACGACCCTAATGGGCGGAACGATCGAACAGATCTGGATCAGGAAAACCAGTTAGAGCCGAAGAGCCGAGGTGCTCGGAGAGAATTGGACTTGATCCGCGGATCACCATACCGGCCAACGGCTTCTGAGGACGCGCAAAGGAAGGCCTGATAGAAGACCGCATCGTCCACACGCCGAACGGGTCAGAAACTTCTTGCATCACGGGCCGCAACGACAGAAGGCTCTACACGAAGTACCGTCAGATCGATAGCCCGCCAGTGGCCGCCGCCAAGGCGTCGTTTAGTCCGTCAACCGCGTATCGGACCGAGAACGACCCCGCCTACCATCGCAGAAGAAGGGTGGGCGCGGCCGTCGCCGGCCGGACCGGTTGGCCGATGTGTTTTGAGTCAGAAGTGGTGCCGATGCTCGAGGCAGCCCGATGTCACCGATGCGCAGTGGCTGCAGCGGCTCCATTCGTTTGGGCTGTCGCGAGCCAGCTTTCGGCCCAAAGGACAGATTGCGGAGCTGCGATCCTACGTGCGCCAGCGCGAGCGTCTGATTGAGTACGCGGCCTCCCACATCAAGCATATGCACAAGGCCTTGACGGAGATGAATCTTCAACTCCACCACGTCTCGCCGAGATCACCGGCGCCACCGGCTGCGCCTGATCCGCGCGATCCTTGCCGGCAAGCGCGATCCTGAGGCGCTGGCGTGCTTGCGCCATTACAGTTGCCACGCTAGTGCGGAGACGATCGTGAAGGCGCTCACCGGAAGCTATCGCGTCGAGCGTCTGTTTGCGCTCGAGCAGGCACTTGCGCTTTAGGACGCCTACCACGAGAAAGCATCTGTCTGCGACGCCCCGGATCGAAGCCGTGTTGAAGGCGCGCCGGAATCGAACCGATCAGGCGAACGCTCTAGCTGTGGTCTTTCAGGAGGTTGTCCATCTGGTCTGAACCGAGGAAGCTGAGGTTGCGAAGCTTCAGTGTTCCAGGGAGAGACCAGATGAACGTCCATAAGAATGCGCCTTTGACGCCGAAAGGTCGAGAGGCGATGGTCCGAAGCGTGGTTGAAGGCGGGCTGAGCAAGGCCGACGCGGCCCACCAATTCAATACAACGCCGAAGACGGTGGCCAAGTGGGTCAAGCGGTTCCGCGCAGAAGGTGTGGCTGGTTTGCGCGACCGCTCCTCCAGACCCCATTCATCGCCGAGCCAAACCCCGCCAGCCAAGTGCGCTGCCGTCGAGACGTTGCGCCGACAGCGCCACACCGGCAAGCAGATCGCAGCCGAGCTCGAGGTGTCACCCGCCACCGTCAGCCGCATCCTTCGCCGTTTGGGATTGAATCGGATACGCGATCTGGAGCCGGCCGAACCGGAACGCCGTTATGAGCGCGAGACCCCAGGCGAGATTATTCACATCGACATCAAAAAGCTCGGGCGTTTCGAGCATGTCGGCCACCGTATCACCGGCGATCGAACCGGCCAGAGCAACAGCCGCGGCGTCGGCTGGGAGTTCGTCCATGTCTGCATCGACGATCATTCCCGCGTCGCCTTCTCCGAGATCAAGCCCGACGAGACGGCCGACAGCGCCGTTCCCTTTCTCAAGGCGGCGATCGCCTATTGCAAAAGCCTCGGCGTCACCGTCACCCGCGTCATGACCGACAACGGAAGTTGCTACAAGGCCTTCGCCTTCCTAGGCCGTCGAGCGTGGTGATGTCCTTTCCGACCAACCCGAACAGCGCCACGCGGACGTTCGTAAGCTAGCTGTGGAGCCTCAAGAGGTTGTCCTCGGTTAGACCGAGTCTGCCTTGGGGCCGCAAGTCGGTGCTGCCGTTTCTTAGGAATCATTCTCCAGCGTCAACTCCCCGCTCTTGGCATTTAGTGACTTCACATCGACCGCGGGCGCCGCGGAGGCCCCCGCGCCGAACACGTCAGAAGCCCGGCCCTCAAGCTGAGCTTTCCAGGCCGTCACCGGGTGGGGTGGACGTCGAAGGCTCGGCCAATTGGGCTATCGTCCGGTCGCCCTTGACGGTGGCAAGCGCCCCCTTCGCCTGAAAAGCCGGGCTGTGGCTCCTGCGCGGTCATCTGTTCAATCTCAGCTGCTCGCGGCGATCGTCGCCGCTTTCAGGCAGAAACTCCAATTACGACCTGTTCAAATTTGCGGAGCCGGCTTCTCAGAAGAGTGGCGCCAGGTGCTTGGGGTGCGCCTCGAGTGCAGCGCGCGTTCTTCCGCCGCCGCTTGCCGAGCGGCGGCTTCGCCCTGATGACGTGGCACATACCGAGTTTCTCGACGCCGTACTGTCGAGCGGCGCAGAAGTTGCAAGCGTCCGTCCCTGAAAAGGGTAGATACGAATCCGCACCTTACCCGCAACTGGCCTTTCAGGCCACCTTCTGAGACGACGGCGGCGTAGCGACCTGACTCGGAACGCCTGCGGCATGCATGGGCTCGGTAAGGCGTGCCTTCAGGTCGTCCAAATGGTCCTCGGCATAGGACTGCACTTTCGAGATCGCCGTATCGAGGCCGAACTGCACGGTCTGTTCGAGCATCTCCTTTGCGAGGCCCTCGCGCAGCGCGAATTTGACCTCGGGCCCAGCGACAAAGCTAATGGCCTGCCCCGCAAGATTAAGGCCAACCTCTTTCAGAGCCTGTTTCATATCACCCCCGCTAATGCCCGTATGCAGAAGGCTCAATGCTTGCGACTCGAGCTCGAGCACCATCGATATGCCATCGGCCAACTCGCCCAGTCCCGGAATGACGCCGAGCAGGCCCACTGCCGTGGCCTCCCAGTCGAGCACCTTCGAGCCCACCTTGGCTACGTCATCGACCGCATGCATGAGGACCCCGCCATTCTTCTTCGGAGACGCGACATCGGGTTGGTCGGATGCCCCCATCACCATATCTGTGACTGCATTTTGTTCAGCGGCGGTCTTGGGAACATGGGTCTTGATCTGCTGAACGGTATGGTTCGCAGGTGACATGTTGCTATAGAAGTGCCTGAAGTCGTTGTTGCTGATATTACCAGAGTCGACCGTATGCCCGCCGCCTAAGTCGAAGAACTCGTGATGGGTCTTGTAGCCCGTAACCGAATTGTTTAGCAAACGGAACAAGAGCGGGTCCGAGAGCAGTTGCGATGCCGCTTCTCGTATCTTCGGGTCGAGAGTCTTGTCCTCCACCATACTCGCCAACTTGTGTCGTGTCAGGTCGCCGTCCCCGAAGAAGGCATTCTGATTCTTGTTGATCGTGTCGAGCGTGTTCAGCTCGCTTTGCGTGGAATTCATCGACGACGAGGCGACTTGCAAGAAGTCTTCCTTGTGGATTTTATCAGTCGCACCACCGCACAACTGCTTCCAGGCGTCCGGGTGCTCGAGGAAGTGTTGAGCCGCCGCGATCAGCTGAGGCGGACACTTACCGACGTCGGCTTTGCCGTCGACGATCCGCTTGAAATCGTCCAGGCTCAAATTCTTGGGCAGGTAGTCAGAATACTTGTAAAGCTCGCGCAATGCATCATTCAAGGTCATGACCGATGCTTGTCCATTCGAGGTGCCGTCGGATGGAATATAGTTCTGCTCGTAGCTATGCGCTTGCTGCTCCTGGAATGTAGCAACCTGCGAATGGCTGGCGGAAAACTCTGACAGATCCTTGGCCTTGATCTTGCCGCCGCAGCGGCCGTCCCCTTGGGAGCCAATCGCATAGAAGAGCTCTGGATCGCGTCGCAATCCGTCGATCGCCTCCTTCAGATCCGGGGGCGTCGACGGATCGCTGGCCTTGGCTGCCAGCGAGTCCCAGCTGAGTGGGCATTGGTCCTTGTGCCGGTTCAGCACTGCCACGATCTGCAACTCGGCATTGGTCAGCGTGCCGCCGTTCCACGTGATCCTAGAGCTTGGCACCGGAGTGCTCGGTACGTCAGGCGATGGAGCAGCCGTCGACGATGCGTCTGCACTAGGGGAGTCGACCGAGGAGGAATCGACCGAAGAGGAATCGACCGAGGAAGAAAAAACCGGATCCTTCATCAGCGCCTCGATCGCCGCCTTCGCGTGCGCTGACAACTGGTCCAGCGAATCCTGCGGGATCTGTCGCTCTGATTGCAGCAGATCCGGTGGCGTGGAGGGAACGTCGGATTTCTCTTCCCGTGAGTAGATGGACACCATTGCCTCGAAGATCGAAGGTTCGCCTTGCCGAATCTGGCCGGCGGTCTGCGCGGATGATCCCAAGGCTGACGAAGCCCCCGGAACAAGCCCGAACTGAGCTGGATCTGCACTGGCGGGCAGCGAAACGCTGTTGAGCTGCATTAGGTTCATTTCCATTCCATTGCGGTAAATACTTGGCATCGGCGATCGTAAGATCGAGGCTTTCATGTTAAGGGGGCGAGCTTTCGAGAAGCTGACGACTTTTAGACGGAGCAGGACGAGCCAATGCCGGTCGTCTTAACATCCGGGAGAGGCGTCATCGCGCTCATGAAACTCATCTCCGACTCAGAGCATGCGCAGGCACGACGCTGCTCTGACGCTTTCGGAAAGAAGGCGCCTGCGGTCGTCAGTCCCGAGTGACGATCGCTGTGGAGCCACGAAACAACATTACCACCGATTCCCGCGGTAGCATTTCCAACTGCGCGCGGTTTTGCCTCCGCCTCGCCATCACACCATTGAGCGTCCGATCCAGGAATGTGATGAGCTCCGCTGGACCAGCCCGCTATCTGGCGTTCGTCGACATAATGTAGAGATCAGATCGCCGTAGACACTCGCGCGGTGGCAGTCCCGGCATGCACCTGCGAATGCGCGCTCTCACCTGGCCGTTGATGCTGACTGATATTGAGGTTGTTGCTGCATCCGTCTTTCGACTCGTCAGCTTCCCGACAGCTAATCCCAGTAGCGTAAGCAACGTGGATCGCTCGGTGGTGATACCACCTTTCTGACCGACTGAAGTGAGAGGCACCAGATGGCCGGCGCAATCGAAAGCGTAATTCATACCAATTCTGACAGTGGCAGCTCGCTGTCTGAAGCGGATCGTCAAAACTTCGAATCGGCTTTCGGTTCGGTTTTTGCCAATCTCGCGATGCGAGAGATGACTCGAAACATGGAAAATATTCACGAAGCTATGGCTGAAACAGAAGAAGATACCTGACGCCGGATTCGCCGACGTCAGTGGAGTGTCGCCATTCGTGGCGGCAGATTCAAGCAGAAGGTGACGCGATATGACGAAAACAAGCGCTACTAACTCTTCTAATGGTAGTGTTGGCCACGACCAGAATGATAGCAAGGCTGATAATAAGTCCACGGGTTCCGGTGGCGGTTCCACGGCGTCCACCGCCGCATCAGGCGCTGGAACTGCACTTGAGAAGGTTGGTGGGGCGGCTACGTTCGAGGGGCTAATCGCGGAGTTGAAGGCCGTTAGCCTGCAAGCCATGGTGCAGGACATCCGGTTGCGTTCACTGTCGACCGAGCTCTCGAGTGAGAGGAAGGTGGCCAGCGAGCGCGTCAACGGATAACGGTGAAAGGCGGGGCGAATCGTCGCTCCGCCTTTCCCTCATCGGGGTGATGTGAGTGGTGCGGCCTAGGAATGAGTCGTGCGACCAATCGCCCTGCCGTGCTCCTCATAGTTCGGAGAATTGTCCGTGAATGAGGCTGCCTCCTTACATTTCGAGGTACTGTCGGGACCTTATGCCGGGCTAAGCGGGAAGGCGGCTGTCGGAACGAGCCTTATCGGTAGCGGCCTGGACGCGGATATGGTTTTCGTCGAACAAGGGCTTGAGCCGCATCACCTACGTATCACCCTCGTTGGCAATTCAATCGAGCTTGAGGCTCTTGCGGCCGTAAGCACCCCAGAGGGCGAAGGTGATATTGCCGCAGGTGAGCGTGTTGTTCTTTTTCTTCCGGCCGTCATTCGTGCGGGCGCCATGTCTATTCGCTGGTCGATGCAGAATGCAGTTGAGGCTCGGTCGATCAGCCTCTCGCGCGTTTGGATCTCAGCTCTCGCCCTCGTGCTCCTCAGCTTTCTTGGTGTAGGCAGTCTCTCGACCATTTTCTTCAAAGCCAGCGGAAGTGCACCGACCGGCATTGCGCCGCCTGCCGCAGAGCTGGTACCCAAGCTGGGCATGAACCGGCCTGACGATCGGCGAGCTCAGGCTGCAGCCGAAGTCCTGAAACAGGAAATTGATAAGGCGGGCCTGCTCGATATCAGGGTTGGTTCGGGGCCGGGTTTTGTTAGCGCTGAGGGAAAAGTCACGCCTGCAACCGTTGCGAAATGGCAGGAGCTCCAGCAATGGTTCGATGGTCGTACATCCGGTGCGGTGACACTGGTGAACGGAGTGATCGTCAAGGAGGAAAAGCAGCCATCCTCAATCGCGATCGAAGCTGTTTCGCGCGGACCCCAGCCCTATCTGCTTGTCGGTGGGCAGAAGTATTTCGTCGGCGCTCTCTTGGCCGACGGATGGGCGGTCACTCGAATCGAGGATGGGCGTGTGCTGCTAAGCCGCAATGGCCGCGTTGTTGCCGTTCCGTATTAGGCTTTCCGGGCCCGAAGGAAGGATAAGGAGATCGTCATGTCAAAGGTGTCCCGCTACGATGTCGGGCCTGGCACTGCTTCGCAGAGACTCAGCGAGCACCATCATCAACCAGTGATAGGGCCGACCATCCAACCCAATAAAGGTGAGGCGGACGGTGCTCGTGCAAATGGCGAGAAGGAGCTGGCGTCGATCTGGGGCGAGCTGAACACGCGTTATATGCCGCTAGATGTAGCGATCGAAGCCGCATCGGAGGCCAAAGATATTGATGCAGTCGGGCGTGTCAGTCTCAACGAGATGCGCACTCGCATTTATGAGATCGAGCAAGCCGCTGGGGTAGCATCGCTCTACGGGCGCGATATCGCGCACGATCTACTCTCCTTCGTCACTCCAAGCCTTCGTCATCCGGACATGCTGCGGGCAGAGCGGTATAGCATTGTTCTGGAACGTCTCGTCCATAAGCTGGCGGCCGCGCCTGCGGATTCGATGGCGGGGGACGGTATCGTCGTCCTACGGCAGGGACTGCACTGGCTAGCGCTGCTCCGCCAGAATCGGAATAGCTTGATCGAAGCCTAACAATGTTCAACTCCGATGGAGCGCAACGGACGACCAACATTTCCGAATCCGATAACGTCTCACTGAGTTCCGGGCAGGAGCGCGATTTGCTCTGTACACTTTCCTATCTTCACCTTGCATGTGGGCAGAGCGCAGAATGCGTGGCTCTTTTGCGACTCATCGTCGGCAACTACTCGCGAGATGTCGATCTATTACGGATTCTCGCCTATGCCCTCATCTTGGAAGGCCTCGGAGGTGAGGCGTTGCAGGTCCTAGATAGACTGAACACACTTGATGACGAACCCTCGGCGCGTATCTCTTTGATGCTGTTGCGTAGCCACGCCCTGCGGCGGGCCGGCCTCATAGACGAGGCGCTCGCCGCTTTCCAACGCTATGTCTCGTTGCGTGACAGCACTGGCCTGATCAATCAACGATCGGAAGGTCCCCATGACCAGCGTCCTGCGTAAGATCATTGCGCGCGCGTCGGCCAGCTCCGATTTGATGGTCGCGTTGATGCTGCTTCTGACGGTCGGCATGATGATCATGCCGATCCCGATAGTGGCGATCGATACGCTCGTCGGCTTCAATCTGGGCTTCGCCATATTGCTGCTGATGGTCGCTCTCTATATTAGCACTCCACTTGATTTCTCGTCCTTGCCAGGCGTCATTCTGATTTCCACGGTATTCCGTCTGGCGCTCACCGTCTCAACGACGCGGCTGATCTTGGCTGAGGGGGATGCGGGCAGCATCATTCGCACGTTCGGTGATTTCGTCATATCGGGAAATATCGTCGTCGGCATTGTCATATTTTTAGTCGTGACCATGGTGCAGTTCATCGTCGTGGCCAAGGGGGCTGAACGCGTGGCCGAGGTGGCGGCGCGGTTCACGCTCGATGCTCTGCCAGGCAAGCAGATGGGAATCGATGCGGAATTGCGCAATGGCCATATCGATCAGAACGAAGCCCGCAGCCGGCGCGCTACATTGGAGAAAGAAAGCCAGCTTTACGGGGCTATGGATGGCGCCATGAAATTCGTGAAGGGCGACGCCATCGCAGGATTGGTCGTTATCTGCGTCAACATGCTGGGCGGGATCACCATCGGCCTGCTCTCCAAGGGCATGTCTTTCGAGGCGGCGCTGCATCAATATACCCTGCTGACCATAGGTGATGCGTTAATCTCACAAATTCCCTCGCTGCTGCTCTCGATTACAGCTGCGACAATCATCACTCGTGTAAATGGGGTTGTAAGGCTCAATCTTGGGACCGACATCGTTAACCAGCTCACAGCAAACTCGCACGCATTGCGGCTGTCTGCCTGCGTCCTCGTTGTAATGGGGGCTATTCCGGGTTTTCCGCTCCCTGTCTTTCTCGTCTTGGCTGCAGTCTTTGCGGCAGCGAGCTTTGCCGACGGTGGGACCCAAAGCGGCAAGAAAAGCGCTGATATCTCTCGCCCGGCTCCCACACAGTCTAACAAGGAAATCGTGCCTGCGGAGGCGCTTCCCGTCGCGTTGTTCCTTGCGTCAAGTCTGACACGGGCTATCGACAAAGAAGAATTGCAACAGCACATTGCACGCGTTTCGGGACTGATCTCGTCTGATCTCGGCATCACAATTCCGCGCATCCCCATCGAGGTCGACGAGCGCTTGCCAGACTTGCAGTACAGGGTGGATGTCGAGGGCGTGCCCGTCGAGCAGGAGTTAATTGATCCAACGCAGCTCGCACTCCACGACGATCCGGCCAACATTGAATTGAGTGGCATCCCGTTTCGGCATGACAGGGAGGCGGATCAAATCTGGATTGAACAGAGCAATGCACCGGCTCTCAAAGCAGCCGGCATCGGGCACCACCGTCCCATTGAAATCCTGGCCTTGCGCGTCCATTCGGCGTTGACCCGCTATGCACAGTGCTTGGTGGGTATCCAGGAGACGCGCCAGTTGCTGGCCCGCATGGAGACGGAATATTCCGATCTGGTCAAGGAGGTGTTGCGTACGACGCCGATCCCTAAAGTAGCCGACGTCTTGCGGCGCCTCCTGGAGGAGGGTATTCCGATCCGGAACACACGGCTGGTCTTGGAAGCATTGGCCGAATGGAGCGGACGTGAACAAAACGTCGTCTTGCTCACGGAACATGTTCGCTCCGGTCTGAGACGGCAAATCTGCCACCGGTATGCCAACGCACACCGCGTCATGCCCGTCTTTATCATCGAACGTCAAACCGAGGATATCGTGCGCAGCGCGGTTCGAGAGACTGCCAAAGGACCCTACCTGGTTTTGAGCGACGAGCAAAGCGAGGCGCTGCTCTCAAAAATGCGTCAGATCCATTCGAACGTAGTTCGGGGGCAGATCAAGCCCGTTATCCTTGCTTCGATGGATATACGACGCTTTGTCCGCGGCTTTCTCACCCGTAATGGGATCGATCTTGCTGTTCTATCCTATCAGGACCTTGCCTCGGACTTCACAATCCAGCCTGTTGGATCCATTACACTCGCAGCTGCAAAGGACGACAACGCCCCGTCCGAGGAACTCCGCAACACGCTCCTTGCAGCCGATTCACAGTCGCAGCAGTCAATCTAAGAAGGACCGCATGAATTCACGTCGGAAGGCAGCGCGGTGGCGCTTGGGTTCATTTTGTCTGCTTTCGTGCTCGGCTCTCTTCGCCACTCTGGGGCTCTGCAGTTGCGCTAGCTGGGATAAACCAGCTCTTCAAATGCAGGAGACGCCGGCGCCAAAGTTGCTCGGTGCCAAAGATATCGATCCAGCTATGCGCGAACGCATTGAGTGCGCGATCGGCCGGACTCCTGACCAGGAGCTTTGCACGACGCGCTGAAGCAGAAAAGAAGATGAATGCAGCGGATCGGTCTTGCGTGTCGATGCGAAAGCGCTCGCATTGAGGTGCTCGTCAACGTCTGCCTGAACCTGTGACATATGTGCGCTGAAGACAAATGCGTTAACCTCAACAACGTGGGACGCTTGGTGAGCCACAATCGCAATACAAGCAATCGCGACAGCGCGGGGTATATCCCGATCTCGCGTGACCAAATCACGTTGTCCGCGATATGACGCAAGGTCGTGTCCCCGGTGGTGGTGTAGCTCGGTAGAGCAAAGCCCCCCGGACGCGCGCTGACCTGATCGCGAACCACATCCGCGCCGGCGCAACGGTATGGTCGACATTGCAGTGGGCGCTGCCATGATCGGCTGCAATGTCAAAGATCACTGGAGCTTGATCTGCCCCGTGCCGCGCCGCCACAGCCGCACCGTGCGCGCATAGCCAGATGTCGTCGCCATATCCCGCCCATAAGAGCTCGACAGCACCAGCGTATCGGGATCAATCCATTCAGCGTCGCGCTTGGCTTCCGGCAACACGAAGCTATCGCGAGCAAACGCTTTCGCGTCGATGTCGAACTCACGCAAGGTGACAGCATCGCTGCCGCGCCGCGAGAGGCTCAGCATCGTGCGTCCATGAGTCCCGGGCAGCGAGGCCGTCGCATTCAGAAGCCAGTCTTCACCCTCGCTGATAGCGAGCTGGTCGATGTCGAGCAGAACTTCCCACAACGCGGCGTTCGAAATTCTTCCAGAGTGGTTCGTCGCCAGAGGCCGCGTGGATTGTTGGCGTCCTTCCAGAGATTGTAGAGATAGCCGCCACGGCGGCTAATATATACTGTCTGATCGATCGTAAATCGAGGCCAGCGCGTCCCGCTCCCGCTCGAATGCCGCTCCGCCAAACGTCTGCAACGTCTTGTAATTCTGCCGCTTGATAAATCTCAGCGCCCGCGCGCTTTCGATCTGTTCCAATCACCAATATGGATCATCGTCTGGAGCCGAGAGCGAGGGCTTTCCAGCCCGCCACTTTGTCTTCGCTCTTGCTTTGATTGCAGTTCACTATCTCCAGTCCTGGCATTTAGGCGCACCGTGGGTATGGCATCCGCGGTGAAGCGCCCGTCTCTCGTAAGTTTCTACGACCTGACGCGACGTGAGATGCAAGGCTAGTCCTTCGACGCGGATGTCGCACGGCATCACAGTTTTAGTGGTGATGACAATACGCGCGGTTGGAGCGATCCCAGCGGAGCTCGACTGAAGGATTGCGGCGATGGCCCTCGCGGGTCCATCTCTGCGACGCAGCCCATTTACACCGACGCGAGCGCCATTGTGCGGGATGCTGCGGATCTTCGCGGATATCACGTCGCAGAACCAGCCGACGTTTCGAGCGAACAGTACTTAGGCGCTTGGGTAGTATTCGCCTGCGTGATCAAGGCAATCGTTTCCGTCATCAAAGTCTGGTCCTCCCTGCATGTGCATTCCGGTATTCGGCAAATGTGTGTTGTGTTCGATTCCGACGCGGTCGTGTTTCAATGCACGCTCGTGTGTCGCGAAAACGACATTCCCGAAGCGAGGCAGTGGCGGCGGCGGTTTACAGATCGAAGGAAGTTCTGTCTTATTTTATATGCGATAAGTTTGGCCTCGGCGTGGGTGGCCGCTATTGGGTCACGCGGACGCCATGACATAGTGAACGAATCTCTATCACGTCAGCGAAAAGCGTATCGCCAACCGTGCTACTGTGACGCCAGAAAGCCCGACCTTCCAGTTCAAATTAATCAATTCGCGCTTCGCGGGCTCCCCCGTGCGACTACCACCTTTCACATCCGTAACAGCCATGACAGGATTTCTGCACTGTCAGCACGGCGAGACGAGTTAGGATCGTTGGATTGCTCTCACCCCGCGCGGCTAGAGTTAGAACCTTCTCGGCGAGGCAAGCCTTCAATGAAGACGTCCGCTTTGCTTCAGGCACCATCCGGACAGCATCCTCCAGAGCACCTCTCAGCACAGCATGCAGCTTGGTTTGAGGGGGTGGATATGACATGGCGCAAAATCCTGAAAACTTAGAATCTAACGATGAGGGTCCAGCATGTCTCAGCCTCCTGATGGTCCATCAAAACGTTTGATAACGATGTTTCGTTTTGAGGTGGCAGTCAGTGGCTCAGCTGTGCCCAAAACGAATACAATGACTAGGACCCGTTGAATGTGACAGTGGAGCTTCACAGACAGCTAAATTTTGTTCTGATCATTGCTGGGCGATCTCGACATTGACGCGACCGGAAAGTCGTGCGGCTTCGGCATTGCCGAAGGCATTCTGCCGTTGTGACGTCCAGATCAAGCTGAAGTGACGCCTGTGCTACGCGGCTTCGTCTTCGAGCCGGGCGTGCAGAGTTGGTGTGTCCCGCGATTGAAGAGGAGTTCGGATCAGCCGAGGCCCGAACGGTCTCTACTGATGGGGCAAGCCACGTCTGTGCATACTATACTCTGGGCCAAGCCGCCGGCGATATGTGCCGGCCAAGGGCGCGTTGAGGGTGCGCTAGACACTGCCCGGTGGCGACATAGATGCGTCGGTTCGCGAGGACCTTGCCGATGAAGCGGCTGCCGCAGATCACAAGATCTAGGCCGATCCCGCTGAGGCCCAAGGCCGCGTTCCAACTTCTTATGAGCTTAAGGTGCCGCCTCTTTGCCTGTTTATTCGTTAGCGTTCGCTCGAAAACGGCTCGCCGCCTCTCGTGTGTAGAGCATAGCCGCCGCGCTCTGTTCGATCACTGAGGCGTCGGGGCAGGGCTTGCGGACGGCAGCACGGGCATGGCGTGCGAACCGGAAACGAGTCGCGCCGGCGGCCACCGCTGCTTGGAATTCATCCAGGTGGTCGATGAGCCATTCCAACGTTTGTCCACGTGTCTGTTCGGAGTCGCCGTCGCTTTGCGCTGTTGGAATTCAGGCGTGCTCGCCAGCGAGGCGAAAACTGCACATATCGGGCGGATAAGCCAGCCCGGTCACGTGGCTCCCTTGAAGATGATCTGTCGCGCCGAGGGAGGTCGCGCCGGAGCAAGTCGCTTCGCGTTTCACTGTGAAGAGAGACATCCGCAAAGCTTGCCGGCATTCCCGTCGGACTTCCGACCGACATGCCCAAGACCTGGTTCGTGGCGCTCGCGGCCCTGTCGAAGTCGGCGACGCTGCGGCGGGTGCGGCTGAATGCGACCGCGGACCGCGTGGTCGTGCCGCCCGGCCGTCCGACGGCCAAGCGCACGCCATGACGCGCATCACGATCGGTCCGCTCAACGCGTCGAGGGCGATCTCGAAGTTGGCCTCGATGTCGAGAGTAGCGGGTCATGCGCGCGGAGGTGACGGCGCCGCTGTATCGCGGCTTCGAGCAGATCCTGGTGGGGCGTCCGCCCCTCGAGGCGCTGGCGCTGGCGCCGCGGATCTGCGGCATCTGCTCGGTCTCGCAGTCGGTCGCCGCGGCTGCCGCTCTTCGCGATGCGATGGCGGCCGAGGTCGCGCCGAACGGGATTCTCGCCACCAATCTCGCGCATGCGGCGGAGAATGCCGCAGATCATCTCACGCACTTCTACATCTTCTTCATGCCGGACTTCGCTCGCGAGGCCGTGCCGCGCACGCCTGGCATGAGAGAGGCACGGGACCGTTTCGCAGCGACGCGCGGCACTGCGGCACGCGATGTCTTGCCGGCGCGGGCGCGGCTGCTCGAACCCATGGGTATCTTCGCCGGGAAATGGCCGCATAGTCTGGCCTTCCAACCGGCGGATGTCGGCGGCCCGCTGGAGCAGGCGCTGATCGGCACCGATGTCCGCGACGCCGGCGCACGCTCGGTCGCCATCCAGCACGTCGTGCGCTCGTTCGATCCCTGGATGGTGTGCACCGCGCATTGAGTGGTCTGTCGCGCGGGGGGGGGAAACTTCGTTGTCGCCTGAAATCGAATTGTTTCCGCTTTTCTCGGTCGGGGCATGCGCGCACCGCAATTCGAGCAATTCAAATCTGCAACAATTTGGTATCACTCTACTTTCCTTACGCTCCCAGTGCTTGGCCTGCTTCTTGCTTTCCTTGGCGTCATAGACAAGTCCAAGCCGAGGCGGGAGGATTCATGGGCGCGGCGACGGAAACGTTTTACAGCGTGATCAGGCGTCAAGGTATCACGCGTCGGAGCTTTCACAAATTTTGCAGCCTGACTGCGACGAGTCTCGGCCTCGGGCCGCTGGCGGCGAGCCGCATCGCGAACGCGCTCGAGACCAAGCCCCGCGTGCCGGTGATCTGGATGCACGGCCTCGAATGCACCTGCTGTTCCGAGAGCTTCATTCGTTCCGCGCACCCGCTGGTGAAGGATGCCGTGCTCTCGATGATCTCGCTCGACTATGACGACACCATCATGGCGGCCGCAGGCCACCAGGCGGAGGCGATCCTCGAAGAGACCCGCGCCAAGCACAAAGGGCAATACATTCTCGCGGTGGAAGGCAATCCGCCGCTGAACGAAGGCGGCATGTTCTGCATCGACGGCGGCAAGCCGTTCGTCGAGAAGCTGAAGATGATGGCGGAGGATGCGATGGCGATCATCGCCTGGGGCGCTTGCGCCTCGTGGGGCTGCGTGCAGGCGGCCAAGCCCAATCCGACGCAGGCGACGCCCATCGACAAGGTCATCGCCAACAAGCCGATCATCAAAGTGCCGGGATGCCCCCCGATCGCCGAAGTGATGACCGGCGTCGTCACCTTCATCATCACTTTCGGCAAATTGCCCGAGCTCGACCGTCAGGGCCGGCCGAAGATGTTTTACTCGCAGCGCATCCACGACAAGTGCTACCGGCGGCCGCATTTCGACGCCGGCCAATTCGTCGAGGAGTGGGACGACGAGGCGGCGCGCAAGGGCTATTGTCTCTACAAGATGGGCTGCAAGGGCCCGACCACCTACAACGCCTGCTCGACCGTGCGCTGGAATGGCGGCGTCTCCTTCCCGATCCAGTCGGGTCATGGCTGCATCGGCTGCTCGGAAGACGGATTCTGGGACAAGGGTTCGTTCTACGACCGTCTCACCAACATCAAGCAGTTCGGCATCGAGAAGAACGCCGACCAGATCGGCATGGTGGCGGCCGGAGCCGTCGGTGCGGCAGTCGCCGCGCATGCAGCGGTGACCGCGGTGAAGCGGCTCGCCGGCAAGCGCGAAGACGCGCACCACACCAGCTAAGCGCCAAAGAGATCCAAGGGTAAGAAAATCATGGGTATCCAGGCTCCCAACGGCTTCAATCTCGACAATTCCGGCAAGCGCGTCGTCGTCGATCCGGTGACCCGTATCGAAGGTCACATGCGGGTCGAGGTCAATGTCGACGCCGACAACGTCATCCGAAACGCAGTCTCCACCGGCACGATGTGGCGCGGGATCGAGGTGATCCTGAAGAACCGCGATCCCCGCGACGCCTGGGCGTTCACGGAACGGATCTGCGGCGTCTGCACCGGCACGCACGCGCTGACGTCGGTGCGCGCGGTCGAGAACGCGCTCGGGATCACCATTCCGGAGAACGCCAATTCGATCCGCAATCTGATGCAGCTTGCCTTGCAGGTGCACGACCACGTCGTTCACTTCTATCACCTGCACGCGCTGGATTGGGTCGATTTGGTCTCCGCGCTTTCGGCCGACCCGCGGGCAACCTCGACGCTCGCGCAGTCGATCTCGAGCTGGCCGCTGTCGTCGCCAGGTTACTTCAAGGACCTGCAAACCCGTCTCAAGAAGTTCTTCGAGTCGGGGCAGTTGGGGCCCTTCAAAAACGGCTATTGGGGCAGCAAGGCCTACAAGCTGCCGCCTGAGGCCAATCTGATGGCGGTCGCGCACTATCTGGAGGCGCTCGATTTCCAGAAGGAGATCGTCAAGATCCACACCATCTTCGGCGGCAAGAATCCGCATCCGAACTGGCTCGTGGGCGGCGTGCCCTGTCCGATCAACGTCGACGGCACGGGCGCGGTCGGTGCCATCAACATCGAGCGCCTGAACCTGATCTCGTCGATCATCGATCGCCTGATCGAGTTCAACGAGCAGGTCTACCTGCCCGACGTGGCGGCGATCGGCTCGTTCTACAAGGACTGGCTCTACGGCGGCGGTCTTTCCGGCAAGAGCGTACTCTCTTATGGCGACGTGCCGGAACACGCCAACGACTACTCCTCCAAGAGCCTGAAGCTGCCGCGGGGCGCCATCATAAACGGCAATCTCTCGGAGGTGCTTCCCGTCGATCATGCCAACCCCGATGAGATCCAGGAGTTCGTGGTTCACTCCTGGTACAAATATCCCGACGAAACCAAGGGACTGCATCCCTGGGACGGCGTGACCGAGCCGAACTACGTGCTGGGGCCCAATGCGAAAGGCACCAAGACCGCGATCGAGCAGCTCGATGAGGGCGGAAAATATTCATGGATCAAGGCGCCGCGCTGGCGGGGTCACGCCATGGAGGTCGGCCCGCTGGCGCGTTGGGTGGTGGGCTATGCGCAGAACAAGGCCGAGTTCAAGGATCCCGTCGACAAGTTCCTGAAGGATATGAACCTTCCGCTGTCGGCGCTATTCTCGACGCTCGGTCGCACGACGGCGCGCGCGCTGGAGTCGGTCTGGGCCGGACGACAAATGCGCTACTTCCAGGACAAGCTCGTCGCCAACATCAAGGCCGGCGACAGCTCGACCGCGAACGTCGACAAGTGGAAGACGGAGAGCTGGCCGAAGGAGGCCAAGGGGTTTGGCTTCACCGAGGCGCCGCGCGGCGCGCTCGCGCACTGGATCAAGATCAAGGAAACCAAGATCGACAACTACCAGTGCGTGGTGCCGACCACCTGGAACGGCTCACCGCGCGATCGGCAAGGGAACATCGGTGCATTCGAGGCCTCGCTGATGAACACCCCGATGGTCAATCCCGAGCAGCCTTTGGAGATCCTGCGCACGATCCATTCCTTCGATCCGTGCCTGGCCTGCTCCACGCATGTCATGAGTCCGGACGGCCAGGAAATGGCCAGCGTCAAGATCAGGTGAAGCAGGGGGAAACGCCATGATGGATGTAGCTGCACGTCCGGCGGAAGCCGAGCCGGACCTCTCCGCGATAGCGGCCGATGCGGCCGGCGAACACGGGGTCGGCCGTCCCGCCGTCTATGTCTACGAAGCGCCGGTGCGGATCTGCCATTGGGTGAACGCGTTCTCGATCATCGTGCTGATGGTGACCGGTTATCTGATCGGAACGCCATTGCCGTCGGTCGAGGGCGAGGCCTCGGCGAATTTCGTGATGGGCTATATCCGCTTTGCCCATTTCGCGGCGGGGCAGGTGCTGGCGGTGTTCTTCCTTGCCCGCATTCTGTGGGCCTTCGTCGGAAATCACCATTCCCGGCAGATTTTCTATCTGCCGGTGCATCGCAAGCACTTCTGGAAGGAAGTGCTGCATGAAATCCGCTGGTATGCGTTCCTGGAGCACGAGCCGAAGATGTATGTCGGCCACAACCCGCTGGCGCGGACCGTGATGTTCACGGGCTTCACGCTGTTCGTGGCGTTCATGATTGTTACCGGCTTTGCGCTCTATTCGGAAGGTGCGGACATCGACAGTTGGCAGCACAAGCTGTTCGGCTGGGTGTTCGCGATCTGGCCGAACAGCCAGGACGTTCACACCTGGCATCATCTCGGCATGTGGGCGCTGGTCGCGTTCGTGATGGTGCACATCTACGCCGCGGTCCGTGAGGACATCATGTCGCGCCAGAGCATCATCTCCTCGATGATCTCCGGCGAGCGGCATTCCGCGACTGAGAAACTGGAATGATACCGATGCCGACATCTTCGCAAGCAAACCGCATCCTGGTGCTCGGCATCGGCAACATCCTGTGGGCCGACGAAGGCTTTGGCGTGCGCGCGGTGGAGGAATTCCACCGCCGCTACGCCGTGCCCGACAACGTCACCATTCTCGACGGCGGCACGCAGGGGCTCTACCTCGTGAACTACCTGGAGGATGCGGATCGTTTGATCGTGTTCGACGCGATCGACTATGGGCTCGAGCCCGGGCAGTTGAAGCTCGTTCGCGACGACGAGGTGCCGCGTTTCACCGGCGCCAAGAAGATGAGCTTGCACCAGACCGGCTTCCAGGAGGTCATCAGCGCGGCCGACCTGCTTGGCCGTTGTCCGCGACATCTCGTATTGATCGGCTGCCAGCCGCTCGACCTCGAGGATTGGGGTGGGCCGCTGACGAAGCCGGTGCGCGATCAGATCGCGCCGGCGCTCGAGCTTGGTTGCGAGATCCTGGCCGAATGGGGCGCCGAGGTGATGCCGCGCACCGCGCCGTTGACAGAATCGGAGCGGCTGCTCGCCAACGACATCGATCAACAGCATTACGAGGTGAGGGGGCGGCCGGCCTGACCGGCTGCACCGTCGGAGATCCGCCATGTGCCTCGGCTTGCCGATGACGATCGTTGAGACTGACGGGATATCGGCGCTGTGCGAGTTCCGAGGCGAGCAGCGGCGCGTTTCGATGCTGCTGCTCTCGAACCCGCCGGCCGGTGCCAGGGTGCTGGTCTTTATCGACACCGCGGTTCGGCTTCTGCATGAGGCCGAGGCGCGCCTGATCGGCGCCGCGATCGACGGTCTGGGCGCAGCGATCAATGGCGAGGATTGCGATCGCTTCTTCGCCGACCTCATTGACCGCGAGCCGCAACTGCCCGAGCATCTCCGGCTTGATTAGGGCGGCAGCCCGCTCCGCGAGAGCCCGCGTCCTCGCTGGAGGATAAATTTCTACCTGCTAAGTTCATTTTCATCCGATATGAAAATTAGCTTTCCGTCTTGGGATTGATGCATCTCCTGTCGTGGAAATATATGATTCAAATCAATTGGATAAATCAGGAAAGGTGATAACCGTCCTTGGCACGTACCTTGCTGATCCCTATTCCCAGCAGAATCATAAGCTTGTCAGGGGAGGTCTGATGAAATTCCAGCAGGGAAGGCAGGATCTGGCGCGGCGTGGCTTGCCGGAGGTGGATGCTGCGACGGTCGATCGTTTTCTGAATACGACCGACGAGGCCCGCGCCATCGCCGTGTTGCTGTCGGCGGGAGACCCCGCGCGTTTTCCGGAGGCGATCGACGTCGCGGTCGTGCTGCCGGAGCTGATCGAGGCATTCAAGGGTCGGTTGCGTGCCGCGGTGATCGCCCGCGGTGCCGAGAGCGAACTCGGCCAGCGTTTTGGCGTGCGCGTGCAGCCGACGCTGATCTTCGTCGCCAAGGGCGAGACACTCGGGCTGATCGCGAAGATCCAGGACTGGTCGATCTATGTCGACCGCATCACCAAGCTGATCGACCGTCCGCGCGGCACGAGCGCCGTTGTCATGACAACCATCGTTCCCCAGCACCGCCAAAGTGTCGAACTATGAAAGCGGGTTTCTGGACTGCGCCCGAGGGCGCGGAGCAGCCGATCAACGTGTTTCCGATCGGCGATGAGAGCCTGAACGCGACGAGCGGCAGCCTGACCGCGGCCGGTGCCTTGGCCAAGCTTGCCACGCTCGACAGCGCGGAACTCGCCAGGATCTGCCCGAACGCCATCGAGCTGTTGTCGAAGGTGGCCGCAGCGATCGCGAGCCAGAAGGCCGACATGCCGACGCAACTGTTCCGGCTTGGCAATCTCAACGATCTCGAGCGCAAGCTGATTGCCGACGTGATGGGCGAGGGCGAAGTGGCTGCCGTCGTTGCGCTGCCCGATGGATCGTTGGCGCAGATCCAGGAATCTGTGCTGGCCGGGATCTGGCGCGTGCAACTGGAGAGCGACGCCAATCACGAATATCTCGAGGTCGGGCCGATCCCGGAGATCGTGAAGCGCGCCGCTGCCGATCTCACGGCTGCGGATTTCGAGATCGGGCAGGCCCCCGAAGGTGCCATGAACGTGCTGCCGGTGCTTGCGGAAATCCGCGAGCGGGCGCTCGCATGGCGGCCGGGCATCCGCTCGCAGATCATCAATTTCACGCTGCTGCCGATGAGCCCGGTCGACATGAGTTTTCTCCAGGACACGATCAAGAACGGGCCGATCCAACTGGTTTCTCGCGGCTATGGTACCTGCCGGGTGCTCTCCACGGGCATCCGCAATGTCTGGTCGGTGCAGTTCTTCAACGCTATGGACACCATCATCCTCGATACGCTGGAGATCGGCGGCGTGCCGACGGTGGCGATTGCGGCTGACGAGGACTTCGAGGACTCGGCTGAGCGGCTTCAGGAGATCATCGAGGCCTATTTCAAATGAGCGGGTTCGAGAATTTTGGCGTGCGCCAGGACGTCGCCGATGTCACGCGGCTGGAATGCGGCATCTGCTGGACGGTCTATGATCCCACCGATGGCGACGGGGTGGCACAGATCGCGCCCGGCACTCCGTTCGCGGCGTTGCCGGAAGACTGGCGCTGCCCGAACTGCGACTCTCCAAAATCCAAGTTCATGGCGATCGAGTCATGACAGCTGATGCGCAAATTCCTGCCAGCGACGCCGACGCCGAAGCATGGGGCGAGCTCTTGGCAGGAAGCCATCGGGAGATCGGCGAGCGCGCGATGCGCGATCTGCCGATCTACAACGACGCGCTCGGCGTCGAAGCGGTCGGTTTCCGCTGGTTCAACGGCACGACCATCGGCATCATGGTCACGCCCTGGTTCATGAACGTGGTGATGCCGGCGAGCGCGATCGCGCGGGATACGTCGGGCCCGAGCCTGCGAATCCGCTTCCCTGCGGGCGATATCGAATTCACTCTCAGCGAGGTCGGACAAATGGGCCTGATCGCGAGCTGCTCGCTGTTCTCGCCGATGTTCCAGTTCGCGGACATGGTCGCCGCGCGGGCGACGGCCGAAGCGACCCTCGCCGAGCTGATGCTGCCGGCCGACAGCGAGGAGGCGGTCCGTCGTCGCGAGCCCGCAACAAGCCCGATCGATCGGCGTAACTTCCTGCGCGGTGTTCTGACGGAGCGGTGCGGATGAGCCTGGCCTTCCGCAACGAGATCGACATCACGGTGTGGCTCGCCGGCGGCACGATCGCCGACGTCGCGATCCGGCCGCGCAGCCGGCCGCCGTTGACGCGCTTGTTCGCGGGAAAGCCGGCCTCGTCACTGCCGTCGGTGCTGCCGCGTCTGTTCTCCCTGTGCTCGATGGCGCATCAGGTAGCTTTCCTGTCCGCGGTCGAGGCGGCGCGGGGCGAGGATGCCAGTCTCGAGATCGAGCACGGTCGCGTCGTCGCTGTCGTCGCCGAACGCCTGACCGAATTGTTACGCGGCCTGTTCGTTGGCCGTCTCACGCTTGACGGCGCCGGCGCCGCAGCCGTTCGTGCCATGATGGAGGCCACGGCCGTTCTGGGTGGCAGCATCGCCGAGCGCGGGGAGGCGGTCTCGCGCCGCGAGGCGGTGGCGAAGATCAGGGCATCGCTCGCCGCGCTCGGGATCGCGAGCGAGGAGCAAACCCCCGGGGCCGGCAGCGCGCTGGCGGTACATCTTGCGAATTTCGATGGCGATGCCTTGCTGCCGCCGGTGGTCGAACAGTCATTCCTGTCGGCAGCCGACGATCTCGAAATCGTCATGCGGCTGCTTGCCGATGGCGCGATATTCTCCGATGCGCCTGATCTCCAGGGCCGGATTCCGGAGACCGGCGTCTGGGCGCGGCGGGTTGGGCGTGAGCCGATCCTGCCGCCGGGCGCGGGGCCCGCCGAGCGTCTGAAGGCGCGAATCGCGGAAGTGGCGCGGCTCTGCGCCTTCCTCGAGGCGGACGATGGGACAGTCGAGGACGGTGTCCTCCAGAGCTACCGGGTGGGGACCGGCAGAGGCGCGGGTGCCGTCGAATGCGCGCGGGGCCGGCTCTATCATGCCGTCGAGCTCGACGATGAAGACCGCATCGTCCGCTTCGAATTCTTGGCGCCGACGGAGTGGAATTTCCATGCCCGCGGGCCGTTGGTTCGCAGCCTCCAGGGCTCCGTTCTCGCCGGGGGCCGGCAGGGGCTGGATGCGGTCCGCACGCTCGTCGGCTCGTTCGATCCGTGCGTCGGCTTCAGCCTCAGCTTCCGCGAGATCGGCCATGCATGAGATGGCGCTGTGCGAGGGAATCATCGAGATTATCCAGGAGGAGTCGCGCAAGCACGCCTTCGCTAGGGTGAACGTCGTGTGCCTGGAGATCGGTGCGCTCAGCCATGTTGCGCCTGAGGCGATGAAGTTCTGCTTCGAGGCCGTCGCCGCGCGCACCATTGCGCAAGGAGCAAGGCTCGAGATCGTCGAGACGCCGGGAGCGGCCTGGTGCATGGCCTGCTCCAAAGGCGTCGAGATCAAGCAGCGCTATGAGCCGTGTCCGTCCTGCGGCAGCTATCAATTGCAGGTGACCGGCGGCGAAGAGATGCGCGTGAGAGAGCTGGAGGTCGACTGATGTGCACGGTATGCGGTTGCAGCGATGCCAAAGCGTCCATCGAACACACCCATGATCATTCCCATGATCATTCCCATGGGCACGATCATTCGCATCATCATGGGCACAGCCACGACCATCACCATCATCATGATCACGCGCCCGGCGATGGCGGGCTGGTCGATTGCAGCGCCAACCCGGCAGGCCAGCAGATCGCCGGCATGAGCAGCGACCGCATTATCCAGGTCGAGCGCGACATTCTCGGCAAGAACAATCGGCTTGCCGCCGACAACCGCGCGCGCTTCCGCACCGACGACGTGCTCGTCTTCAACCTGGTCTCGAGCCCCGGCGCCGGAAAAACCTCGCTTCTGGTTCGCGCCGTGTCCGAGCTGAAGGACAGCTTTCCGATTGGCGTGATCGAAGGCGATCAACAGACCTCCAACGATGCCGAACGGATCCGCTCGACCGGCGTGCCGGCGATCCAGGTCAATACCGGCAAGGGCTGCCATCTCGATGCCGCCATGGTCGGCGAAGCCTATGACCGCTTGCCCTGGCTTAACGGCGGCATCCTCTTCATCGAGAACGTCGGTAATCTCGTCTGTCCCGCGGCGTTCGATCTCGGCGAGGCCTGCAAGATCGTGGTGTTCTCGACCACGGAAGGCGAGGACAAGCCGCTGAAATATCCGGACATGTTCGCAGCCTCCTCTCTGATGCTGATCAACAAGATCGATCTTGCGCCCGTACTCGACTTCGATCTTGCAAGGACGATCGAATATGCGCGCCGGGTCAGTCCGAAGATTGAGGTTTTGACGGTGTCGGCGTGCACCGGTGAGGGTTTTGCGGCATTCTATGCCTGGATTCGCAAGCGGGTTGCACAGATGAAGCCGACCGAGATGGCCGTGTCGGGATGAGCATGAGCGGCGAGGCCATGGCGCGAGACCGAAGACGGCTGCGCCTGCATGTGCGCGGCGCCGTGCAGGGCGTGGGCTTTCGTCCCTACGTCTACGGCCTCGCCGCGCGCTATCGGCTCGGCGGCTTCGTTGCCAATGATCCCGATGGCGTGGTGATCGAGGTCGAGGGCGACCGCGCCGCCGATTTTGTCGATGCGCTGCCGCTGGAAAAACCGCCACTGGCTCGGATAGACGAGATTTCCGTGCAACCGGTCGGCATCACCGAAAGCGACGAGTTCCACATCCGCGCCAGTGAGCAGGGCAAGGTCTCGACCCGGATCGCCGCCGATGCCGCGACCTGTCCGCAGTGTCTGAGCGAGCTGTTTGATCCGGCGAGCCGCTTCCATCTCTATCCTTTCGTCAACTGCACCCATTGCGGCCCGCGCTACACCATCGCCGAGCGGCTGCCCTATGACCGCCGTACCACCGCGATGAGGCGCTTCGCGATGTGCACGGCCTGCGCAGCAGACTATGCCGATCCGGCGAGCCGTCGCTTCCACGCCGAAGCAATTGCCTGCCCGCGATGTGGGCCAAGGATCAGTCATGGTACCAAGCAGATCGCCACTGCGATCGCCGACGGAAGGATCGTCGCGATCAAGGGGCTCGGCGGATATCAATTGCTGTGCAATGCCCGTGAAGATGCGGCCGTGTGGCGTCTGCGGCACCGGAAGCATCGCAATCAGAAGCCGTTCGCCGTGATGGTCGGCTCGACGGATGTGGTCGGCGAGATCGCTGAAATCGATGCGGTCGGGCTCGCGCTGCTGGAATCCTCGCCGCGGCCCATCGTGCTGATGAGATCCCGCGATATGCTCCCGCCCGCGATTGCGCCGGAGCTGTCGCGGATCGGCGTCATGCTGCCCGTCGCGCCGCTGCATCATCTGGTGCTGAAGGCGCTCAATTCGGCGCATCCGCGAGCAGACGGCGCAAGTTGGGCGATCGTGGCAACCAGCGCCAATCCTGGCGGCGAGCCGCTGGTGATCGTCAATGCCGAGGCCAAACGGCGGCTTGCCGGCATCGCCGACCTGATCGTCACGCATGACCGCGACATCGTCACCCGCGCGGACGACTCTGTCGTGTCGGTGGTCGCGGGCCGGGCGCAGTTCATCCGCCGCGCCCGCGGCTATATTCCCGAGCCGATTAGGCTCGCGAAGTCCGTCCCGTCGGTGCTTGCGGTCGGCGGCGCGCTGAAGTCGACGGTCACCGTCATCCGCGGCAACGAAGCCTTCGTCTCCCAGCACATCGGCGATCTCGACACCGCGGAAGGCATTCGCTTTTTCGAGGAGACGGTGGATCACCTGCTCTCGACGCTGGACATCGAGCCGGTCGTCATCGCCCACGACCTTCATCCGAACATGGCCTCGACCCGTTTCGCCGAAGCCAGCGGGAGGCGGCTGATCGCGGTCCAGCATCACCATGCCCATGCGGCATCCGTGATGGCGGAACATGGCGTCGCAGGGCCAGCGTTGGCGCTGGTGCTCGACGGCTTCGGCTATGGCAGCGACGGTGGCAATTGGGGCGGCGAGTTGCTCTCGTGCGATGGTGCACGCTTCCGGCGGCTCGGACATCTGGCGCCGATGAAGATGCCGGGTGGCGATCGCGCGACGCGCGAGCCGTGGCGCATGGCCGCGAGCGTGCTGCACGCCTTGCGGCGCGGCGACGCGATTGCGAAGCGCTTTGCGATGCAGCCGCAGGCTGCGCGTCTCTGCGCTATGCTCGACCAGCCCGGCGTGGCGACGACGACCAGCGCCGGCCGGCTGTTTGACGCGGCGGCGGGGCTGCTTGGTCTCTGTCCGGTGCAGAGTTACGAGGGCGAAGCCGCAATGAAGCTGGAAGCGCGTGTCCGCACACCGCGCCTCGCGGAGGACGGCTGGACGATCGAGAATGGCGTGCTGTCTCTTTTCCCCTTGCTCGAGCGCCTTGCGGTCGATCCGGTCGATGGGGCCGAGCTCTTCCATGGCACCTTCGCCGCCGCCTGCATCGACTGGATCGCGCGCGCGGCACTGGAGACCAGCGTCACGACCGTCATCCTGAGCGGTGGCTGCTTCCTCAACGCGATCCTCGCAGACGAGATCGGGCGCGGCTGCATCGCCAGCGGGCTCTCGCCGTTGCTGCCTCGCCAGGTGCCGTCCAATGACGGCGGCCTCAGCCTCGGGCAGGCCTGGGTCGCCGCGCTCCAACTCCTCGAACAGCAAGGCCCGGAAGGAAACGCCTGATGTGTCTCGCGATACCTGCTGAGGTCACAAAGCTCCTGCCCGACGACATGGCCGTCGTCTCGATCGATGGCGTCAGCAAAGAGATCTCGGTGGCGCTGATCGAAAACCTCGCCGTCGGCGACTACGTGATCATCCATGTGGGCTACGCCCTGACCAAGATCGATCCGGAGGAGGCGCAGCGGACGCTGGAGCTGTTGCGTGAAATCGCCGCCGAAAGCCGGGAGGCCGCGCAATGAAATATGCCGACGAGTTTCGCGACAAGGAGATCGCGCTGGGATTGGCGAAGGCGATTCGCTCGGAGGCCGATCCGGAACAATCCTATCGTTTCATGGAATTTTGCGGCGGCCACACGCATGCAATCTCCCGCTACGGGCTGGAGGACATGCTGCCGAAGAACGTGCGGATGATCCACGGCCCCGGCTGCCCTGTCTGCGTCTTGCCAGCGGGACGCATCGACATGGCGATCCGGCTCGCCGAGCGGCCGGACGTGATCCTTTGCGTCTACGGCGACCTGATGCGGGTGCCGGGCTCGCAGGGTGCCTCGCTGCTGAAGGCGAAGGCGCGCGGCGCCGACGTCCGTATGGTTTATTCCACGATTGATGCAATCCGTGTTGCGGAAGAAATTCCCGGCCGCGCGGTCGTGTTCTTCGCCATCGGCTTCGAGACCACGACGCCGCCGACCGCCGTGATGATCCGGCTCGCCGAGAAGAAGCAGCTCAAGAACTTCAGCGTGTTCTGCAATCATGTGCTGACGCCGCCGGCGATGCAGAACATCCTGGAAAGCCCCGATATCCGCAATATCGGCCGCGTCGAGATCGACGGCTTCGTCGGGCCGGCCCATGTCTCGACCATCATCGGCACCGAGCCTTACGAGTTCATTGCCGAAGAATTCGGCAAGCCGGTGGTGATCGCGGGCTTCGAGCCGCTCGACATGATGCAGGCGATCCTGATGCTGGTGCGGCAGGTCAACGAGCACCGACATGAGGTGGAGAACCAGTATAGCCGCGCAGCGACCCGTGACGGCAATCTGCGCGCCAAGGAGGAGGTCTCCGACATCTTCGAGCTGCGCGACCAGTTCGAGTGGCGCGGTCTCGGCCTAGTGCCTTATAGCGGGCTCAAGCTGAAGCGGGCCTACGCCAAATACGACGCCGAGGTCCGCTTCGACATGAACGAGCTTCGCGTTGCCGACAATCCGGCCTGTGAATGCGGCGCCATCCTGCGCGGCGTGAAGAAGCCGGTTGACTGCAAGCTGTTCGGCACGGTGTGCACGCCGGAGACGCCGATGGGGTCCTGCATGGTCTCGTCCGAGGGTGCATGTGCGGCACACTGGACTTACGGCCGCTTCCGCGATCATCAGCAACGGCGGGCGTCATGAAAGCCCATCAGCGCAAGCTCGACATAAGGAACGGCTGCGTCGACCTGTCCCACGGATCCGGTGGCCGCGCGATGTCGCAACTGATCTCGGGCCTGTTCCACGAGGCCTTCGGCAATGAATGGCTGGCGTGCGGCAACGACCAGTCTGCGTTCGATGTCGGCGCCGGGCGCATGGTGATGACGACCGACGGCTATGTGGTCTCGCCGCTGTTCTTTCCGGGCGGCAATATCGGCTCGCTCGCCGTGCATGGCACGGTCAACGACATCGCCATGGCTGGCGCGCGGCCCCTCTATCTCTCGGCGAGCTTCATCATCGAGGAAGGTTTTCGTTTCTCCGACCTGAAGATGATTGCGGATTCCATGGGCGAGGCCGCGCGAGCCGCGGGCGTCTACATCATCACCGGTGACACGAAGGTCGTCGAGCGCGGCAAGGCCGACGGCCTGTTCATCTCGACAGCCGGGGTCGGTGTCGTGCCTGCCGGGCTCGACCTCTCTGCCGGGAATGCCCGCGTCGGCGATCGTGTCCTGATCTCTGGAACGCTCGGGGACCATGGCGTCGCCATCATGTCCAAACGCCAGAACCTCGCTTTTGAGACCGAGATCGTCTCGGATTCCGCGTCGTTGCATGATTTCGTGGCGAGCATGCTGGCGGCCGGCGGCAAGGGCATCCGTTTGATGCGCGATCCCACCCGCGGTGGGCTCGCCGCAACGCTGAACGAGATCGCCCAACAGTCCGGCCTCGGCTTCCGACTTCAGGAGGCGGCGATCCCGGTGAAGCCCGGTGTTGCTGCGGCCTGCGAACTGCTCGGGCTCGATCCGCTCTACGTCGCCAACGAAGGCAAGCTGGCAGCGATCGTGGCGCCCGAGGTTGCAGCAGCCGTGCTTGCGGCGATGCGGGTGCATCCGCTCGGCCGTGATGCCGCCGAGATCGGCGAGGCCGTGGCAGACGACCACCATTTCGTGCAGATGGCGACGAGCTTTGGCGGCGGAAGGATCGTCGACTGGCTGTCGGGCGAACAATTACCCCGGATCTGTTGAGGCTCAGGATGCGCATTCTGCTTTTGTCGCATTCCTTCAACAACCTGACGCAGCGGCTGCATGTCGAACTCTGCGAGCGTAGCCATGAGGTCTCGGTCGAGCTCGATATCCACCCGCGAAAGTGTTGCGCTGTATCGGCCCGACCTCGTTATCGCGGCGTTCTTGAAACGGGCGATCCCGGACGATGTCTGGCGTGGCGTGCGTTGCCTCGTCGTGCACCCCGGCCCGCCCGGTGACCGCGGTCCTGCGGCTCTCGACTGGGCCATTCTCGAGGGCGTCGCGGAGTGGGGTGTCACGGTGCTGCAGGCGGATGGCGAGTTCGACGCCGGTCCGATCTGGGTCCATCGCACGTTCCCGATGCGGCGTGCCGCGAAGTCCAGCATCTACCGCAACGAGGTCACCTCCTACGCGGTGGAGGCGGTGCTCGAGGCCATTGCCGCGATCGAGGCCGGGCACGAGGCGCCCGCGCCAATGGCGAGCGACGATCCGCGCATTCGCGTGCGGGGGCCCTGCCGGCAAGCGGATCGCGCGATCGACTGGCAGCACGACACAACCGTCGAGGTGCTTCGCAAGATCGACAACGCCGACGGCATGCCCGGCCTGACCGACAGTCTGTTCTGGCAGGACGTCCGGCTGTTCGATGCGCATGAGGCCCATGGCATCTCCGGCGTACCCGGCACCGTGGTGGCGCAGTGCGACGGTGCGCTGGCCTGGGCGACCGTCGACGGCGCGGTCTGGATCGGCCACGTCCGGAGTGTCGCGCCGAAGAGCTTGAAGCTTCCGGCGACGAAGATCTTCGCGTCGGAAGCCGCGCATCTGCCGCACAGGCCAGGATGCGGCTACGGTCCGATCGAATATCGCGAGCATTGCGAGGTTGGCGAGCTGCAATTCAACTTCTACAACGGCGCCATGAGCTCCGACGACTGCAAGGCACTGCTCAGCGCCTATCGAACCGCGCTTGCGCGCGCAACCAAGGTGCTGCTGCTGACCGGCGGCCGTGATTATTGGTCGAACGGCATTCATATTGCCGAGATCGAGGCCGCCGATAGCGCGGCGGATGAGTCCTGGCGCAACATCAACGCGATCGACGATCTCGCGCGGGCCATCATCGAGACCACCGATCGGCTGGTGGTTTCCGTCGTTCGCGGCAATGCCGGCGCAGGCGGCGTGTTCCTCAGCCTCGCCGCCGATGAGGTCTGGGCCAGCGATCGGATCGTGCTCAATCCGCATTACAAGGCCATGGGCAATCTCTACGGTTCGGAATACTGGACCTATCTTCTGCCGCGGCGCGCGGGTGCCGCGAATGCGGCCATGATCACTCAATGCCGGCTGCCGATGGGCGTGGCTGAGGCCGGACGCCTCGGCATCGTCGATCGCGTGCTGACGGCCAGGGGCGCGGCAACGGACGATCTCGTGAAGCTCGCCGCCGCGCTTGCATCGGATCCCGACTATGCCGCGCGCCTTGTCGACAAGCAAAGGCGCCGCGCCGCCGACGAAGCCGAGAAACCGCTCGACGCGTACCGCAACGAGGAGCTGCGCCGCATGCGGCTCAACTTCTACGGCTTCGATCCAAGCTACCACGTGGCGCGTTACAATTTCATTCACAAGGTCCCGAAGTCGCGTACGCCGCTGACCATCGCTAATCACCGGTCGCGGCGTGAGTGCGCACGACCTACCTGCATGGCGGTGCGATCATGAGCATGCCAGGAAACGTGCCAGGAAACGTCCAAGGAACCATTCTCGTCGTCGACGACGAGATTCGCTCGCAGGAGGCTCTGCGGCGCGTCCTCGACCAGGATTCGGGGTATTGTGCGCCGGCAATGCGGCCGATGCGGAGAAGCTCCTGGAAGGCGATATCGTCCACGCCATTCTCTGCGACCAGCGGATGCCGCACGAATCGGGCGTCAGCTTCCTGAAGCGGGTCCGCGAGATATGGCCGGATCCGGTGCGGATGATCATCTCCGGCTATTCTGACTGCGAAGACATCATCGCTGGCCTCAACGAGGCCGGCATCTATCAATACATCACGAAGCCATGGCAGCCGGACCGGTTGGTCGACATCGTCAAGGAAGCAGTTCAGCTCTAGCGGCTTCAGAAGGAAACGGAAACGGCGGGGGTCGACGTCAAGGCGACGCCCGGGCACGTCAAGAAGGTCGTGTCGGTCAAGCGCGGCGCCGCAAAGCAGCTTTACAACTTCAACCGTGTCGTGCATTCGCCCCATAGTCCGATGCATGACGTGATCGAGCTCGGCAGACGCGCCGCCGACTACGATATCTCCATGCTGATCACCGGGGGGGGCGGCACCGGCAAGGAGCTGCTCGCCCGCGCCATTCATTATGGCTCGGCCCGCGCCAACAAGGCGTTCGTGGTCGAGAATTGCGGCGCGCTGCCGGATGAACTGCTCGAAAGCGAAAGTTCGGATGCAACAAGGGCGCCGCCTATCAGGACCGCATCGGCCTGTTCGAGGTGGCGGACGGCGGCACCACCTTCCTCGATGAGATCGGCGAGACCTCGCCGGCGTTCCAGGTCAAGCTGTTGCGCGTGCTGCAGGAGAGCGAGATCCGTCCGCTCGGCGCGCAGCGGGTGCGCAAGGTCGACGTGCGCGTGGTGCCCGCGACCAATCGCGATCTCGAAGCCGAGGTCGAGGCCGGCCGGTTCCGACGCGACCTCTCCTGCCGCCTGGCGGCGTTTCCGGTTCACATGCCGGCACTGCGCGAGCGGCCCATGGACGTCCCGTTGATCGCCGAGGGCGTGCTGTCGGGGTGAAGACGTCCTTCAACCGGCCGAGCCTGCGCTTTGCCGCGTCCGCGCTGGAGGAGTTCGCCAGATATCACTGGCCGGGCAACGTGCGCGAGCTTCAGAACGAGATCCAGCGCATGGCGGTGCTGGCCGACGAGTACGAGCTGCGTGTGCCGCCGCTGCTCGGCCGCCGCAACGGAAGGCGGCCGATCGCGATGCCTGCTCATGGCAAGCTTAACGGCTCGGCCACGCTGAAAGACAAGGTGGAAGATCTCGAGAAGTCCGTTATCATCAACTATCTGGAGAAGTATGAGGGCAATATCAGCCGGATTGCGAGCGAGCTTGGGCTATCGCGCGTGGGCCTCAAACTGTCCAGATACGATTTGAGAAAAAATGCCAAAGGCGACGCATTCTCCTGAGATCGGCGAAACGGAGACGTGCTCAACCTGAACCGATCGCGGCGGGTTCGAGTTCGATCGCGAGCGCGAGGGCGCCTGGATCGAAGTCATCCGTAAGATAGCGACCTGGAACATGGGTATGCCAGAGCAGAGGGCGGGTGAACTGCCCCCACGTTCGCGTTCATAATGTCGGTTGAAGGTTGGCTCCGCCGGTGACGGGACGGAGGAGGCGGAGCCGACCGGAGGGCCGTCATCGGCGGCGGCTTGATGAGGCTGCTCATCTGCTTGGCGCGGAGCGGTAGCTGACGACGCGGATACTCAGCACGTGGCTGTGGTGCAGGAGTCAGTCGAGGATCGCGGTAGCGACCACGGTGCCCCTTCGGCAACGCTGCGCTTCGACGTGATCAGCATGGCGCCAACCGCCGGCTGACCAGCTGGAAGAACAGGTGCGCAGCGTCGGCAGGTAGCCGAGTTCGTCGATGATCAGCAGCTTTGGCTTCGCCAGCGCGAGCAGTTTCTCGTCCAAGTGTCGCTCGCCGTACGCCTTGACGAGCTTAGCGACCAGCGTCGTCGCTGTGGTGGACGCATCCTATATCCGGCCAGGATCGCCTCTCGCCCGAGTGCGATCGACAAATACGTCTTGCCGACGCCCGGCGGACCAGCGTCATAATGCCGGGTGTCTGGGATCTGAGGTGGAGATCCTTTACCCGTTCCATCCGCGATGCGGAGTGTCAGTCGTCGTTGTCGCCTGCAAGCGACTTGGGCGGTCAGAAGCTCCTTTAAGAGCTCCAGCATTTGCTGATGGACTTCGATTGGAATGCTGCTGTATGTCGGAGGGCTCTCGAACAGATCCCCCTGACGACGTGATGCGTCCGCCATGACCGCCTCCTCGCGAATGGGACGATTCCCTGGAAGAGGAGGCTAAGAGCGCGTCGACAAGAAGACGCGCCTCCAGTAGACGATCCACCGGAAGCCGCGGTTCAGCTTTGAAATGGAAGGAAGCGGCGGCGGGAGCCGCAGACCGCCGAATGAGATGCACGGATCTCCACCATGGTTGATCTGGCTACCGCGGCAATGGATAGCGCCCGACAGTACTGCGCTCGTCGGCGATACGCGCGCGGATCGCGCCATCAGCGGAGGTCATCGCGCGGCTGCAGCCGCTGGGTGTACAGGCGGCGCTGGCAGCCATGGAAGCGCGCGGGCGTGTCCGCGAGCTTGAGGGCGAGCGCGAGACGTTGCTGGCTACACCGGAGATGACGTTGAGCGACATCGATCGCGATCGATTACTTGCGCTTGGTGCCGATCTCAGTTTGGGAAAGTCCGGGTGCAACAGCTGCGACGCGCAAGAGGATCATCCGAAGCTTGATCCATGAGATTGTTGTGTGCATCCGCGACGAGGTGCTGGACTTGATTGTCCACTGGCATGGCGGCGATCACACGGCATTGCAGGTGAGGAAGAACCGCACCGGCGAGCACCGCTGGAGCACCGCGGCAGATATGGTCGATCTCGTTCGTGTCCTCGCGCGTCAGATGCCCGACAGCACCATCGCCGCGGTTCTCAACCGCGCCAGTAAGTCGACGGGGCGGGGCAACAGTTGGACCCGTGTCCGCGTTCGCAGCCTGCGCAACCAACACGCCATCGCGGCCTACCGAGAGGGCGAGCGCGCCGAGCGTGGAGATGTCACTTTGGACGAAGCTGCAACTGCGTTGAAAGTCAGTCCTTCGACGGTTCGCCGTCTGATCGAAGAACAGAGCTTGCCTGCGCAGCAGCTGTGCAAAGGCGCACCGTGGATGATCAAAGCGGTTGATCTGGAACATCCCGAAGTCAAGCGCGCGGCGCATGCGCGCCGGTTCCGGCGGCCATCGTCTGGCGATCCGGGTCAAAAAGAGCTTCAACTCTAAGGGGGTAGCGAGATGGGCAGTATGAATCTGACTCGGGCGTCCCAAGCAGTAACACGTTCTCGCCATTAGCGATCCAGCGGGCGCTCGCAAGCTCGCGTATCTGCTTGGGATCCAGCGAGGGCTGGGCCGAGAAGTCGAAGCCCCGACAGATCGCGAACGAACGGGAAGCGAGCAAGTTTGAGCGCCATCTCGATACGGGGTGATCCTTGCGCGTGCCGGTCCTGACCAAAGGCAAGAGCTCAACCGGCCGAATCTGGGTCTATGTGCGCGACGATAAGCGTTTTGGCGGGCAGGCCGAACCGGGGACAGTGCTTTATTACTCACGCGATCGTGCCGGCGAGCATCCCCAGGCCCGTCTGGCCGGCTACAGCAGCATCTTCCAGGCCCACGCCTATGGCGGCTATGGCGGCTATGGCAAGCTCTGCAACCCGGGCCGCAACGCGGGTCCGATCCTGGAAGCCGCATGCTGGGTCCATGCCAGACGGCTGTTCTTCGTGATGGCTGATCTGGCGGAGAATGCGCGCCGCAAAATGCAGGGCAAAAAGCCCGCGGTGATGTCGCCTCTGGCTCTGGAAGCAGTCCGCCGGATCGACGCCTTGTTCGAGATCGAGCGAGGCATTAACGGCGATACGCCCGAACAGCGCCGGGCCGGCCGCCAGGAGCTCAGCGCGCCCCTGGTTCGCCGGTTTGGAAACCTGAATGCGTGATCAACGCGCCAGGCTCTCGCGGCGCAACGATGTCGCCAAGGCGATGGACTATATGCTCAAGCGCTGGAGTGCGTTCACCCGCTTCCTCGACGACGGCCGCATCTGCCTGTCGAACAACGCCGAACGAGCCCTATGCGGCATCGCCCTGGGTCGGAAGTCGTGGCTGTTCTGCCGCTCCGACCGTGCCGCGACGATGTACAGCCTGATCGTCACCGCCTTATGCCGCGCGCGGGCGCGAGCACCTCGATGCACACCATCTGCCCTTGACGGCAAAAGGGACATTCCCGCAGGGAAACTCCGGTCAGCTCCTCGACCTTGTCGCGATAATCGGGTCCTTCCTTCGGTTTTACGGGCGTATCGGACTGCCGCATTCCGAGCAGTTCGCGGCAGCGGGCGAGCTTTTGCTTGCGGTAGCGGTTGCCCATGAAACCGTAATAGCGGATGCGCTGAAATCCTTCGGGCAAGACATGGACGAGGAAACGCCGGATGAACTCCCCGGCCTCGAGCGTCATTAGCTTTTGCCGGTTCTCGTTGCGATAGTCCTTCCACTGAAAGCGTACCTTGCCATCCTCGATATCGACGATCCGGTTGTTGGCGATTGCCACCCGGTGTGTGTAGCGTCCGACATATTCCAGAACACCGTTCAGCGCCCGCGAATGGTGGCTTGGCATAGACCACCCAGTTGACCTGGCGGGCGGGATCCAGATAGCGCCGGAATGCGACGGGATCGTGCAGCCGTTCCAATGACGAAAAGAATCGCAACTCGCGCCATCGAATGCCTTTTGCAAGCCTTCGAGAAACAGCCGCCGGAATAGTCGGAGAGCACGGCGACTGGCATGAAGAAGCCGGGACGGCACGCGATCCAGCGGCTCCCGTCAGGCGACAGCCCGCCGCCGGGCACGACGCAGTGCAGATGGGGATGATGGCTGAGATTCTGACCCCAGGTGTGAAGCACCGCGAAAAACCCGATCTCCGCGCCGAGATGTCGCCGATCGGCAGCGATGGTGCGCAACGTCTCGGCGGCTGCGTGGAACAGGATCTTGTAGACCGTGCCGGCATTCTGGAAGGCAATCACGGCGATCTCGTCGGGAACGGTGAAGACGACATGGAAATACTGCGTATCGAGTAGCTCTTCCCGCCGAGCCTCGATCCATTCCGCTCGGGCGAGCCACTGGCACTTAGGGCAGCTGCGGGAACGGCAGCTGTTGTACGCGATCCGTCGTTCGCCACAGCGGTCGCACTGTTCGATATGGCGTCCGAGCGCCGACGTTCGGCAGCGCTCGATGGCAGTCATTGCTGCGCGTTGTTCGGTCGATAGCGAGGCCCAGTGCTGCTCTCGCCAGGCAGCACCGTAGCGACGGAATATATCCGCGACCTCCGGACCTGAACGGCCCATGAGGCTGGCCGTCAGAAATGTTCGGGCGCTGGCGGCGAGGAGGCGTTGGGGATCGGACGCGGCAGCAGTTCAAGCGGGCTCGTCGCCGCGCAGACTTTGTTGGTAGCGATCCGCAGATACTGAGCGGTCGTTGACAGGCTGCGATGGCCGAGCAGGAGCTGTTCCGGCTTCGAGCAGGTGCACCGCAAATGCGTGCCGCAGGGAATGCGGCGTCACCGGCTTGGAGAGTTTCGACACCCGATGTGCCTTGCGGCAGGTGGCATCCACGGCGCTTGTCGATATTGGTTCTCCAGCAACGGCGCCGGGAAACATCCATGCTCCGGTGGGTCGCACGGCGCACCAATAGTTCGTCAGCACCTCCAGCAACCTGGCCGACAGCATGACGTAGCGGTCTTTCTGTCCCTTGCCCTGCTCGACGCGCAGCACCATGCGCTGGCGGTCGATAGCCTCAGGCTTCAGGCGGGTCGCCTCGGAAATACGCAGGCCGGCGGCATAGCATGTCGTCAGGATCGCGTGGTGTTTGAAGCTCTCGATGCAGCCAAGGAAGTGCAGCACCTCCTCGGGGCTGAGAGTGACGGCCAGTGTCTTTGGCGCCTTTGGGCACGGAATGATCTGGTCGAAATCCCAATCGAGGCCGAGCGTGACGCGGTAGAGGAATCGAAGCGCTGCGACGGTCACGTGCACCGAACGTGGCGCCAGCTTCTTCTCGTTCGTCAAATAGACCTGGTAGGCGCGGATATCCTCCGGGCCGAGCAAAGCCGGCGATTTAGCGAAATGCCGGGCGAACTGCGAAACCTGCAGCAAATAAGAATCCTGTGTGTGTCGGGACAGGTTGCGGACCTGCATATCTTCCATCATGCGTAACCGAAGCGAGGTCATAGCGAACTCCTTGGCAAGAGGGACGCTGCGCACGGGCAGCAACACCATCTTGCCAGGGGCAAGCTCTTCTGAAATTGGATGGATTACATCGCTGTGCGGGTGGTGCCGGGGTCAGAGACACTGGCTGGCTTCAGGGGGATGCGCCGGGCTCAACGCGGATACCCTCCCGCGGAGCGGGTTCGTCCAAAGCTGTTTATGCCGACTGCCGAACTATGCCGAAGGGTTTTGGGAAGAGCCCGTTGTCTGCGCGTAATTGCGGGTAGTCGAGCGGTCGTGGTTCCGGTTCCATTCGGCATAGTCTGGCGTCTTACAGCGCCTCAAGGAAGGTGAGCGGCGGTCACTCGGCTGGAAGCGGGTCGCATGTGGTGCTCGTAGACGCCAGATCTTTTAATCCAGCTGAAGAGACCGCAGACCAAGTTCAGGCATCGCCATGTGCCGTGGCCAGCGAGTTCGTCTTCACGAGAAGCGCCGCGTAGAGTTCGACGAGCTGTCCGTGGGGTCCACTCTTCAGGCGCCGAAATAGTGGCTGCCGCGCAAATACTCTTCTGCAATCATATGCTGGCCTCCGCAGTTGAAAGCGGAGGCACAAGACAAACTATGCCGAGCCAATTACACGCCGCTCACAGTGAATCTCGGGGAAAACAAGCTCGTTCGGCATAGTTCGGCAGTCGGCATAAACCTCGAAGATGAAGGACGTAGACCCTCAAGCCTGGCTCGCCGACGTCCTGGCGCGCATCGCCGCACATCCAGCCCAAAAGCTCGACGAACTGCTTCCGTGGAATTGGCGTGACCGAAACAAGCGAGCCGAAAAAGCTGCCTGAGTGACCGCTACGCGGTCTTCACCGGCTTCACCGGACGCTTGAGAGTGGCGAGGCACATGGATTAACTCCTGTCCAGTTTTTCGAGCGAAGATCAGGTCCCCGGAACGTACCCGGGGCAGGTCAGTACCACCCAAGTCACTCTTGTCGATCCCCAGCACTTTTGCCTGGGTTATTTGTAGATGGTCGTAATTGTGAACCTCGATGCGAGATCGTAGTGCTTGCTCATCTTAATCAGAGTTCGATGTTGATTTAAATGTGGGGCTTCGACCTCTCTATGCAGGTCACAGATGGATACGCATCGATGTCGCGAACCTGACAATATGTTGCGACCATTCCAGCGGACATGTTGCGCATGCGTGTTTCAGTCTCGCTATGCGGGCGAGCACGGTATTCGACGTGGCACGCGGATTGCTGGGATGATGAGCAAAGAACCTAGCGGCAAAAGCGGCTGTAGCAACTGCATCCTCATTTCGTGGATGACACCGCGATCGATGGAACGAAGAAAGAAAAGCAAAATGTCAAATCCGCATCAGATAGCATTCTATGGGAAGGGGCCTCGGCGAAACCGCCCCCTACCAAACAGGCTCGCCGCCCTTGTCGACCCTTGCGCAGGAAATCTTGATGGCCGGCTGCGACTCAAAGGCCCACCACACTCGCCTTATCCTGAACTCGAAGGCGCAGGATAAAGTTCTGCATCTCGCCGCGCGGTATGCCTAGACAGTTACACGTTGGCCGATCTTGATAATCGAGTCGGGCTACGCCGCGGAGGACGTCGTCCACATGCCGTCTTACGTCATTCGCTGCCCGCAGCGCCTGCCGGTCACCTTCCGCCCTTCCATCGCTTAGAGAGTGAAGTGCCACCATGTCCGAACAACCCTTGCCGACGCTGCCGATGTGGCGCGTCGATCACATCGAGCCCTCGCCCGAGATGTTGGCGCTACGCGCCAACGGTCCGATCCACCGCGTGCGCTTCCCGTCCGGGCACGAAGGCTGGTGGGTGACAGGCTACGACGAGGCCAAGGCGGCGCTGTCCGACGCGGCGTTCCGGCCCGCGGGAATGCCGCCGACGGCATTCACCCCGGATTCGGTGATTCTCGGTTCGCCGGGGTGGCTGGTCTCGCACGAGGGGGGCGAGCATGCCCGGTTACGCACGATCGTGGCGCCGGCCTTCAGCAACCACAGGATGAAGCTGCTTGCGCAGCAGGTCGAGGCGATCGCCGCGCAGTTGTTCGAGACGCTGGCGGCCCAGCCCCAGCCCGCCGACCTGCGGCGCCACCTCTCCTTTCCGCTTCCGGCCATGGTCATCAGCGCGCTGCTGGGCGTGCTCTACGAGGATCACGCCTTTTTCGCCG
This sequence comes from Bradyrhizobium sp. 157, assembly GCF_023073815.1. Taxonomy (NCBI): domain Bacteria; kingdom Pseudomonadati; phylum Pseudomonadota; class Alphaproteobacteria; order Hyphomicrobiales; family Nitrobacteraceae; genus Bradyrhizobium; species Bradyrhizobium sp. 157. The sequence goes on from NZ_JADPKF010000076.1 coordinate 46,231, forward strand.
GGCTGTCCGACGAGGTGATGACGCACCAGCATGAAAGCGGCCCGCGCAGCGCGTCGCGCCTGGCCTGGGAAGAACTGCGCGCCTACATTCGCGGCAAGATGCGGGACAAGCGCCAGGATCCGGGCGACAACCTGCTGACGGATCTGCTCGCGGCGGTCGACCAGGGCAAGGCGACCGAGGAAGAGGCGATCGGCCTGGCGGCGGGCATGCTGGTGGCGGGGCACGAGAGCACCGTCGCGCAGATCGAATTCGGCCTGCTGGCCATGTTCCGCCATCCGCAACAGCGCGAACGCCTGGTCGGCGATCCATCCCTGGCGGACAAAGCGGTGGAGGAAATCCTGCGCATGTACTCGCCGGGCGCGGGCTGGGACGGCATCATGCGCTATCCGAGGATCGACGTGACCATCGCGGGAGTGCATATTCCCGCGGAGAGCAAGGTGCTGGTCGGCCTGCCGGCGACGTCGTTCGATCCGCGCCATTTCGACGACCCGGAAATCTTCGACATCGGACGCGACGAAAATCCGCACCTGGCGTTCTCCTACGGGCCGCACTACTGCATCGGCGTGGCGCTGGCCAGGCTGGAACTCAAGGTGGTGTTCGGTTCGATCTTCCAGCGCTTTCCCGCGCTGCGCCTGGCCGTGGCGCCCGAAGAACTGAAGTTGCGCAAGGAGATCATCACTGGCGGGTTCGAGGAGTTCCCGGTGCTCTGGTGATGCTCGGACGCCGCCGGGAATCGCGATGTTCTCCGCAATTTGCCGGCGCGCCTGGCGCGCGCCGGTCAGATCAGCCAGCCAACAGGTAACCAAGATGGACGTGCAAGAAACCACGGCAGCATGCCGGGACGCCTTCGCCGAACTGGCGTCGCCAGCGTGCATCCACGACCCGTATCCGTTCATGCGGTGGTTGCGCGAGCACGATCCGGTGCATCGCGCGGCGTCGGGCCTCTTTCTGTTGAGCCGCCACGCCGACATCTACTGGGCGCTCAAGGCCACGGGCGATGCGTTTCGGGGACCGGCGCCGGGCGAACTGGCGCGCTATTTCCCGCGTGCGGCGACCAGCCTGTCACTCAATCTGCTGGCGTCCACGCTAGCGATGAAGGAACCACCGACGCATACGCGTCTGCGCCGGCTGATCTCGCGCGATTTCACCATGCGCCAGATCGACAACCTGCGGCCGAGCATCGCGCGCATCGTCGCAGCGCGCCTGGACGGCATGGCGCCCGCGCTGGAGCGCGGGGATCCGGTGGACCTGCATCGGGAATTCGCGCTGGCCTTGCCCATGCTGGTCTTCGCCGAACTGTTCGGCATGCCCCAGGACGACATGTTCGGGCTCGCCGCCGGCATCGGCGCCATTCTGGAAGGCCTGAGCCCGCACGCCAACGATCCCCAGCTCGCCGCGGCGGACGCGGCCAGCGCCAGGGTGCAGGCCTACTTCGGCGACCTCATTCAGCGCAAGCGCACCGATCCCCGCCACGACATCGTGTCGATGCTGGTCGGCGCACACGACGACGATGCCGATACGCTGTCGGATGCGGAGTTGATCAGCATGCTGTGGGGCATGCTGCTGGGCGGCTTCGCAACCACTGCTGCGACCATCGACCATGCGGTCGTGGCGATGCTGGCGTATCCCGAACAGCGGCACTGGCTGCAGGGAGACGCCGTGGGGGTGGAGGCATTCGTTGAAGAAGTCCTGCGCTGCGACGCGCCCGCCATGTTCAGCTCCATTCCGCGTATCGCCCAGCGCGACATCGAACTGGGCGGCGTGGTGATCCCGAAGAACGCGGACGTGCGCGTGCTGATCGCGGCCGGCAATCGCGACCCGGACGCCTTCGCCGATCCCGACCGCTTCGATCCCGCGCGGTTCTACGGCACCAGTCCTGGCATGTCGACCGACGGGAAGATCATGCTGAGCTTCGGCCACGGCATCCACTTCTGCCTCGGTGCGCAACTGGCCCGGGTGCAGTTGGCCGAGAGCCTGCCGCGGATCCAGGTGCGCTTCCCCACGCTGGCATTGGCCGAGCCGCCGACCCGGGAGCCCTCCGCGTTCCTTAGGACGTTCCGCGCGCTGCCGGTGCGGCTGCATGCGCAGGGGGGCTGAGATGCGCGTCGTGGTCGACCAGGATCTGTGCGGAACCACCGGGCAGTGCGTGCTGACGCTGCCGGGCACCTTTCGCCAGCGCGAACCGGACGGCGTGGCCGAAGTGTGCGTGGCGACGGTCCCGCAGGCGCTGCACGCCGCCGTGCGGCTCGCGGCAAGCCAGTGTCCAGTCGCCGCCATTCGGGTCATCGAAAGCGACGCTGGCGATGACGAGCGCGCCAGCGCCGACCCTGCGCCTTCTCCGCGGAGGCCGAGCAACGCAATCCAGGAGGACACGATGGCACGGTTTGAAGGCAAGGTGGCCGTGGTGACCGGCGCCGGCGCCGGCATCGGCAAGGCATGCGCCCTCGCCATCGCACGCGAGGGCGGCAGAGTGGTGGTGGCCGACATTGATGGCTCGGCGGCCATCGCCTGCACCGCGCAGATCGCGGCCGAAGCGGGCCACGCGCTGGCCCTGGCCATGGACATCGCCGATGCGCAGGCGGTGGCAGCGCTGTTCGAGACGGCGGAGCGGCACTTCGGTGGGGTCGACCTGCTGGTGAACAACGCGAGCGCCATGCATCTGACCCCGCGCGACCGCGCGCTCCTCGACCTGGACCTGGCGGTCTGGGATCAGACCATGGCGACCAATCTGCGCGGCACGCTGCTCTGCTGCCGGCAGGCCATCCCACGGATGATCGCCCGCGGCGGTGGCGCGATCGTCAACATGTCGTCGTGCCAGGGGCTCAGCGGTGACACCGCGCAGACGTCCTACGCCGCGTCGAAGGCGGCGATGAACATGCTGTCGGCCTCGCTCGCCACCCAGTACGGTCATGCGCAGATCCGCTGCAACGCGGTTGCGCCGGGTCTCGTCATGACCGAGCGTCTCCTCGCCAAGCTGGACGAGTGCATGCAACGGCATCTGCGCCGGCACCAGCTCCTGCCGCGCGTCGGCCGCCCCGAGGACGTGGCCGCGCTGGTGGCGTTCCTGCTCTCCGACGATGCTGCGTTCATCACCGGCCAGGTCGTGTGCATCGACGGCGGCATGCTGGCGCATGTGCCGACGTACGCCGACGGTGGCAACAGCCGCGCCGCGCGGCCTGCCGGCGACACCGCCGAAGCGGCCGCGGCGCCGCGCTGCTGATGGACATGCTGCTCAACCCGCTGGACCGTCGGCACCGGCTGCGGTACGACATCCCGGTCGTGCCCGGCGCTTTCCCCCTGGTCGGGCATCTTCCCGCCATCGTCTGCGACCTGCCGCGCCTGCTGCGGCGCGCGGAACGGACGCTGGGCAGCCACTTCTGGCTGGATTTCGGCCCTGCCGGACACCTGATGACCTGCGTGGATCCGGATGCGTTCGCACTGCTCCGGCACAAGGACGTGTCCTCGGCGCTGATCGAAGAGATCGCGCCCGAATTGCTTGGCGGAACGTTGGTTGCCCGGGACGGCGGCGCGCACCGGCAGGCGCGCGATGCGATCAAGGCGGCGTTCCTGCCCAAGGGGCTGACCCAGGCCGGCATCGGCGACCTGTTCGTGCCCGCCATCCGGGCGCGGGTGCAGGCGTGGCGCGACCGCGGCGAGGTAACCATCCTGCGCGAAACCGGCGACCTGATGCTCAAGCTCATCTTCAGCCTCCTGGGAATCCCCGCGCAGGACCTGCCGGGATGGCATCGCAAGTACCGGCAACTGCTGCAGTTGATCGTCGCGCCCCCGGTCGACCTGCCCGGACTGCCCTTGCGGCGCGGCCGCGCCGCCCGCGACTGGATCGACGCGCAGTTGCGCCAGTTCGTCCGCGACGCGCGCGCGCATGCCGCGCGCACCGGGTTGATCAACGACATGGTGAGCGCCTTCGATCGCAGCGACGATGCGCTCTCCGATGACGTCCTGGTCGCCAATATCCGCTTGCTGCTGCTTGCCGGTCACGACACCACTGCCTCGACGATGGCCTGGATGGTGATCGAGCTGGCGCGGCAGCCTGTGCTGTGGGACGCCCTGGTCGAGGAGGCGCAACGCGTGGGCGCGGTGCCGACCCGGCACGCGGACCTTGCGCAGTGTCCGGTCGCCGAGGCGCTGTTCCGCGAGACGCTGCGCGTGCATCCGGCGACCACGCTCCTGCCGCGTCGCGCGCTGCAGGAATTGCAACTCGGCCAACGGCGCATTCCCGCGGGCACCCATCTGTGCATTCCGCTGCTGCATTTCTCGACCTCGGCGCTGCTGCACGAGGCGCCTGATCAGTTCCGCCTGGCGCGGTGGCTGCAACGCACGGAGCCGATCCGGCCGGTGGACATGCTGCAGTTCGGTACCGGCCCACACGTCTGCATCGGCTACCACTTGGTATGGCTGGAACTGGTGCAGTTCTGCATCGCCTTGGCGCTGACCATGCACAAGGCCGGGGTGCGGCCGCGGTTGCTGAGCGGCGTCGAAAAAGGCCGGCGCTATTACCCGACCGCACATCCGTCCATGACAATCCGCATCGGATTCTCATGAGCTGGCTCGCGTGCCCCGTGTGGCGAGGCAGCGGCGCCGGTGACGCGCGGCATTGCTGCACTCGGCGCGCGCGCTCGGTGCGACGCCGGCAACACCGCGGCGGCTCGGCGCTCGCCGTGGCCGTGTCAGGCACAAGGACATGAACAACATGCAGACCGGTTCCACGCTACACGACGACCGAACTGGCGTTTCCGCGCTCGGCGGATTGGGCGCGCAGGCGCGCGGCGCATCCGGCAGGCTGCTGCCGGAGATCTGGATGCAGGACGGCGCAAAGCGGGTCGAACAGGCGCTGGCGCGTCTTCTCTGCGCCGAAGACGACGGTGAGACCGAGCTGATGGCGGCTATGCGCTACGCCACCTTGCATGGCGGGAAGCGCACCCGCGCCTTGCTCTGTCTGGCTGCCGGCGCACTGGCCGACACGCCGGCGCACATGCTCGACAACGTCGGCGCCGCCATCGAGATGATGCACGCCTGTACCCTGGTCCACGACGACCTGCCCGCGATGGACGACGACGTGCTTCGCCGCGGCCTTCCGACCGTGCACGTCAAGTTCGGCGAAGCCACTGCGATCCTGGTCGGCGATGCGCTGCAGGCGCACGCCTTCCTGACCCTGGCGAGCCTGGATATGCCGGGCGACAACCGTATCGCGCTCGTGCGCGAACTGGCGCAGGCGGTGTCCGCCGAGGGTGCCGCAGGCGGGCAGGCCATGGATCTGTCGCTGGTCGGAAAGCACGTCGAGCTGGACAGGATCGTGGCGATGCACCGGATGAAGAGCGGAGCGCTAGTGCGCGCATCCGTTCGCATGGGCGCGCTATGCGCCATCGCGGAGGATGCCGCGCACGCTGCGCTGTACTGTGCGCTCGATCGCTACACCGCCTGTTTCGGCCTGGCGTTGCAGGTGGTCGACGACATTATCGACGCGACAGCGGATACCGCGACGCTGGGCAAGACCCCCGGCAAGGACGCGGCGGCGCAGAAGCCGACCTGCGCGTCGATCATGGGGCTGCAGGCAGCGCGCCAGTTCGCGCTGGATTTGTTGCGCGACGCCGGGGAGGCCATCGCCCCGCTGGGGCCACGTGCGGAACGGTTGGCGCAGATGCTGCAGCGGGCCAACGCGTATCTGTTCAAGCACGCGCCATGCGCATGAGCGCGCCCGTCCGCATGGAGTCGCCCTGTGCCGCTGCGATCGGCCGGCGGCAGCGGTGCATGCTTACTGTGTCCGAGTCCGCGGCGCCGATCGCAGCGGTTGCCCAGCACGGCCGCGGCGCACACGGCGCGCTGCGCGCAAGCCTATGCGGCGGACCGGCGCCAGCATCGGGGCGCGTCGCCGCGCCGGAGCAGGGCGGCCGTCCGGCGCTGCCCATGCGCCGGGCCGCGACGGGCCTGCGGCGACGTGCGCGGCGTCTGCCCGATCCTGGTTCTCGTCAACCGTCTGCAGAAGGAACATCCCGCGTGAACGCGCTGTCCGAACAGATCCTTTCCGAATTGCGCCACCTGCTGAGCGAGATGAGCGACGGCGGCAGCGTCGGTCCCTCCGTCTACGACACGGCGCGAGCTCTGCAGTTCCACGGCAACGTCACCGGTCGGCAGGACGCATACGCGTGGCTCATCGCGCAGCAACAGGCCGACGGCGGATGGGGAAGCGCCGACTTCCCGCTGTTCCGCCATGCGCCCACGTGGGCGGCGTTGCTGGCATTGCAGCGTGCCGATCCTCTTCCCGGCGCTGCCGATGCAGTCCAGGCTGCAACCCGGTTCCTCGAGCGCCAGCCCGATCCCTACGCGCATGCGGTGCCGGAAGACGCGCCGATCGGCGCGGAGCTGATCCTGCCGCAGTTGTGCGGCGAGGCCGCATCCTTGCTGGGCGGCGTGGCGTTTCCGCGCCACCCGGCGCTGTTGCCGTTGCGGCAAGCGTGCCTGGTCAAGCTGGGGGCGGCGGCGACGTTGCCGAGCGGCCATCCATTGCTGCACTCCTGGGAAGCCTGGGGGACGTCGCCGACCACCGCATGCCCGGATGACGACGGCAGCATCGGCATCAGTCCGGCGGCCACCGCCGCGTGTCGTGCGCACGCCGTGACACAGGGGAGCACGCCGCAGGTCGGGCGCGCCGACGCGTATCTGCAGGCGGCATCGCGGGCGACGCGCAGCGGCATCGAAGGTGTCGTTCCCAACGTCTGGCCGATCAATGTGTTCGAGCCATGCTGGTCGCTGTACACCCTGCATCTGGCCGGGCTGTTCGCGCATCCCGCGCTCGCCGAGGCGGTGCGCGTGATCGTCGCGCAGCTCGACGCCCGCCTGGGCGTGCGCGGTCTGGGCCCGGCCTTGCACTTCGCGGCCGATGCGGACGACACCGCCGTTGCGTTGTGCGTCCTGCGCCTTGCAGGCCGCGACCCGGCGGTCAATGCGTTGCGCCATTTCGAAATCGGCGAGCTGTTCGTCACCTTCCCCGGCGAGCGCAATGCCTCGGTGTCGACCAACATCCATGCCCTGCATGCGTTGCGACTGTTGGGAAAGCCCGCCGCCGGCACCAGCGCCTACGTCGAGGCCAATCGCAACCCGCACGGTCTATGGGACAACGAAAAATGGCACGTTTCGTGGCTGTATCCCACCGCGCATGCGGTCGCTGCGCTGGCGCAAGGCAAGCCCCAGTGGCGCGACGAGCGCGCGCTGGCGGCGCTGCTGCAGGCGCAGCGCGACGGCGGCGGCTGGGGCGCCGGTCGCGCGTCCACATTCGAGGAAACCGCCTATGCGCTGTTCGCGTTGTACGTGATGGACGGGAGCGAAGAGCCGACAGGGCGCCGGCGCATCGCGCAGGCGGTGGCGCGTGCGCTGGAGTGGATGCTCGCCCGCCATGCGGCGCGTGCATTGCCGCAGACGCCGCTGTGGATCGGCAAGGAACTGTATTGCCCCACCCGGGTCGTGCGCGTGGCCGAACTCGCCGGGTTGTGGCTGGCGCTTCATTGGGGGCGGCGCGTCCTGGCCGAGGGAGCAGGAGCACCATGATCCAGACCGAACGCGCGCTGCAGCAGGTGCTGGAGTGGGGGCGTTCCCTGACCGGGTTCGCCGACGAGCATGCCATGGAAGCGGTCAGGGGCGGCCAGTACATCCTGCAGCGCATCCACCCGAGCCTGCGCGACACCAGCGTCCGCACCGGCCGCGATCCGCAGGACGAAACGCTGATCGTGGCGTTCTATCGCGAACTGGCGCTGCTGTTCTGGCTCGACGATTGCAACGACCTTGGCCTGATCGCGCCGGAGCAGCTCGCCGCGGTGGAGCAGGCGCTGGGGCAGGGCGTGCCGTGCGCGCTCCCCGGATTCGAGGGCTGCGCTGTGCTGCGCGCTTCGCTGGCCGCGCTCGCCTACGATCGTCGCGACTATGCTCAGCTTCTCGACGATACCCGGTGCTACTGCGCGGCGCTGCGCGCCGGGCACGCGCAGGCGGCAGGGGCGGAACGCTGGTCCTACGCCGAGTACCTGCACAACGGCATCGATTCGATCGCCTACACGAACGTGTTCTGTTGCCTGTCGTTGCTGTGGGGGCTGGACATGGCGACCTTGCGCGCGCGTCCGGCGTTTCGCCAGGTCCTGCGGCTCATCTCCGCGATAGGGCGCCTGCAGAACGATCTGCATGGACGCGACAAGGACAGGTCGGCCGGCGAGGCCGACAACGCGGCGATCCTGCTGCTGCAGCGCTATCCGGCTATGCCTGTGGTGGAGTTCCTCAACGACGAGCTGGCCGGCCATACGCGCATGCTGCACCGGGTGATGGCGGAAGAACGCTTTCCCGCGCCGTGGGGACCGTTGATCGAGGCCATGGCGGCCATCCGCGCGCAGTACTACCAGACCTCGACCAGCCGCTACCGCAGCGACGCTGCGGGGGGAGGCCAGCGTGCGCCGGCCTGAACGCGCGGGAGGCGGCGGCGTGCGCGCGCTGCCGTCGGTCCGATCCGACGCAACGCCGTCGCCCGATGCGACGGATGGAGCGAGCATGAGCGACACCGCCCTGAGCCGGCGCAAGGACGACCATCTGGACATCGTGCTGGATCGGCGAACGGCGCCGGCCACGGTCGCCGCCGGCTGGGAGTCCATCCGTTTCGAACACTGCGCATTGCCCGAGTTGGACCTGACGCAGATCGACCTGCGCGCCTCGCTGCTGGGCAAGACCATGCGCGCGCCGCTGCTGATCAGCTCCATGACCGGCGGCATGCCATCATCAACCGGCATCTGAGCGAGGCAGCGCAAGCCTTGGGGATCGCCATGTGCGTCGGTTCGCAGCGCGTGAGCCTGCAATCCCGCAACTCCCAGGGGCTGACGCGCGCGCTGCGCCGCCTGGCCCCAGACATTCCCTTGCTGGCCAATATCGGCGCCGCGCAACTGCGCGAGGCCGACGGCCCGGACCTGGCGCGCCGGGCGGTGGATGCGCTGGAGGCCGATGGACTCATCGTCCATCTCAATCCGCTGCAGGAAGCGGTACAGCCGGAGGGCGACCGCGACTGGCGCGGCGTCCTGGCGCAGATCGCTCGCGCAGCGCGTAGCGTGGGCGTGCCGATCGTGGCCAAGGAAGTGGGGTCGCGCCTGTCCGCCTCGGTGGCCTGTGCGCTCGTCGAGGCGGGCGTGGCGGTGATCGATGTCGCCGGCGCCGGCGGCACCAGTCGGGCCGCGGTGGAGGGCGAGCGCGCCCGCGATGCCGCCGACCGTGCAGTGGCGATGGCGTTCGCCGATTGGGGGATTCCGACCCCGGCCAGCGTGCAGGCGGTACGTCGGGCGCTGCCAACGGTGAAGCTGATCGCGTCGAGCGGGATCCGCGACGGCGTCGACGTGGCCAAGGCCATCCGCCTGGGCGCGGACATCGCCGGGCAGGCGGCCGGCGTGCTGCGCGCGGCTACGGTGTCCACCGAGGCGGTTGTCGCGCATTTCGAGATCGTCATCCGCCAGTTGGCCGTCGCCTGCTTCTGCGCCGGCTCGGCTGATCTAGTCGTCCGTGAAGAACTCTGGCTTCAGGCTGGAACAGTCTGAACCGCAGCAGTGAGAGCCGAGAGGATTTGGCGGCGCAGCAACAGGCTGAGCCAGTGGATGAGGCGACGGAAGTTGTAGCCGGCAGCGGCAAGGACGGCGTTGGCGGCGTCGCCCTGGCGGAACCAGAGATAATTGCGGCCCATGCGGTGCTCGGCCTTGAGATCACCGATGACGGGTTCGACGGCGGCCCTGCGGCGCAGTTCGCGCTTGATCTTGGGCGTCACCCCTCGCTTCTGGCCGGAGATGAAGACCCTGAACTTGTGATCGGGCGGCGCGTTGTGGCCGCGGTATCCCTTGTCGGCGAGGAGGCGCGCTATGATGTTGCCGATGAGCGCCTCCATGTCCGGGATCACGGTGGCCAGCGTGTGACCGTCATAGGGATTGCCGGGCAACGCCTTCACATGGGTGACGAACTGGCCGCCCTTGGCGCGGCTGATCGTGGTGGCAACGGAGACTTTGACGCCGATCTATGGACCACGCCCGCATTGCAAGAGGAATCGACATTGGGTGAAGCGGTTTGCGCCAATCTATCCGGCTTCGATTTGAGGCTCTGTCGCCCCGAGCCATTATGGATATCCGCCCACTTCTGTCCTCAATAACTCGCCGGCCTCAAGGAGGGCCATGGAGTCGAACCAGGCTTCAGAAGTGTCGGTGGAACCGTTTCTCCATTCGTCCTTTCCGTCTCGCAAACCTCGGCGGGATAGTGTGCTATTCCCGATCGGATCGTGGGATTTTCCTTCCTTCCCGGGTCGGACGTGCTACGCAGCGTGGCCCCGGAAACTCGCTTCGTAGTCACGGCCTTTTGCGAGCATGCTCCAGGCCATCCGCGCGAGTTTTGCGGCCAAGGCAACAACCAGTACATTCGAATGGAGCCGCTTCGATGCTGCTTCCAGCCAGGCTCCGAAGCCGTGCCTGGCCCAGGTTTGGCGCTGCAGCAGTACGGCTCTGGCTCCCTGAATGAACAGTGTTCGTAGATAACGGTTGCCGCGTCTTGATATGCGACCGAGAATAGTTCGATCACCGGTCGAGATTTGTTTCGGTACCAGACCAAGCCATGCTGCAAAGTCGCGGCCCTTCTGGAACGCATCACCAGTTCCGATCGCGGCGATGATCGCGCTTGAGATGATTGGCCCGACGCCCGGCGCACTCATCAGGCGGCAACAATGCGCATCTTGCTCCGCGATCTCGTTGATCTCCTTGGTGACTAACGCGACGCGACGGTCGAGATAGCGCCAGTCCTCGGCCAAGTCCTGGATGAGCCGAACCACCTGAGGTGACAGGCTTTCCGAAGGCATTGAGAGGATTTGGGGGAGTGCCAATCGGAGTGCTGCCGCGCCCTGCCGCACTGGTAGCCCTCGCTCAAGCAAAAAGCCCCGGATTTGATTGATGACCGCCGTCCTCTGCGTTACCAATCGACTGCGAACTCTGTGGAGTGCCTGTAAATCAAGTTGTTCGGCCGACTTCACTGGGACGAACCGCATTGTCGGCCGCTGCGCGGCCTCGGCGATCGCTTCAGCATCCCGAAAGTCATTCTTGTGACCCTTGAGGTATGGTTTGACATACTGTGCTGGCAAGAGCCGTACTTGATGGCCTAATTTCTCGAGCTTACGCCCCAGATGATGTGCGCCCGCACACGCCTCCATTGCGATAAGGCAACGCGGAACGTTGCCTAGCGACTGGTCAAGCTGATTTCTCGACCGCTTCTTCCGTAGCGTGATTGCGCCTGTAGCATCGAGACCAACGACATGGAATGTGTTTTTCCCGAGATCGATACCGATTGTGACAATGTTCGTATTCGACATGGCTTACGCTCCTGCTGCTGCCCCGCCGGGCTCCACGTTGCCGCTGAGAGCGGGCGTGGTCCATGCCATTAACTCGTAAGGCCGGTGGGCCTTGCCTTTGCCGATGCATTCGACCTCCGGCGCGTGCAGGGAATAGACCTTCGGCCCGCGTTGACGCTGTTGCTGCTCGCGGACGCGCCGCGCCAGCGGCAGCAGCTTTGCAAATGCCGCTTCGAGCCCGCTGTTGCCCTCGATCTTGCGGCCGATGTCGCGGATCACGCGGCCGAGATAGGTCCGCAGCGTCTTGAGCTTCCGGTTGGCGCGTTTGAACTGCTTGGCGTGGGCATAGCGCTGATGCTGGATCAGGGCGAGCTTGCCCACCCGCGCATAGGACTGGCGTAAGGCCATCCCGTGACGCTTCGCCAGCTGCACCAGCTTCTCGCGCGCCCGGTTCAGAAGTTTTGCATCGGTGGGGAACGTCACGTTCTTGGGCTGAACCGTGGTGTCGACGATCACCCGGGACAGCTCGGACGGCTTGATCGCCTTGGTCCTGGTGGCAACCGACAGGCTCTCCTGGATCAGCGCAGCCAGCCGCTCCTCGCCCATGCGGTTGCGCCAGCGCGTCAGCGACGAGCGATCGAACACCAGCCGGTGCTGGAAGAACTCCTCGCCGCAGAAGTATTGGTGATAGGGGTTCTCGACCCAACGCTCGCACAGCACCTCGTCGGACATGTCGTAGGTGTGCTTGAGGATCGCCAGCCCCGCCATCAAGCGCGTCGGCAGCGGCGGCCGCCCGGGATCATCGGTGTAGACCTCGCCGAACCGCTCCTCCAGGAAGCTCCAATCCACCGTCCGCCCCAGCGCCACCAGCGGATGCTTCATGTCGATGATCTGATCGAGCCGGGACCGGAAAAGATCCTGCTCCCCCGTCTCGTACCGCTCCCGTGGTCGCATCTCGTCCCCTCGCCAAAGCAGTCAAAGGCGAGTGAATCACAAATCAAGTTTGCAAGGAATCCCGATCCAAAAGCCCGCTTTCCGGCAAAACCAGTTACGGCAAAATGCCGTTTCTGGATTCCAAATCAACAGCTTGGGATTTCTTCACGGACGACGATCTAGCGGCGTTGCGTCAGGCGCGCTTGTTGCCCTCGGCGCATCTGCCCGCCGGTTGATGCCGGCGGCGGCGGGCGCCTAGTCTTACTGAGTCAGAAAGTCGCGGATGCGGGGGGATTCGCGCTGGTCGCGGATTTGTTAGGGTGCTGCTTCGTGATCAGGGAAGCGCCCCGCCATGCCCGACTGGACAGCCGAGAGTGAAGCCGCATTCGACGCCTATGTCGATGCTTTGATCGGGGTGATCGGCCGCGCCGAACGAGCTGAGCCCCTGAAGGGGTCGGAACAAGGTGCGCCGGGAGACCGGCAAGGAGTAGATGGTGCAAGTCCATTGCAATGAAGGAGTAGCGATCCACATTGACCCCGAGTCATGCGCGGTCGGTCGTGAGGAGACCGGTAACTTCTCTGGGTCAAACACGGGTTGTTAGGCTCGAGCAGTCCATCAGCATCGTTTTGAGACAAAGCGATGGCGGTGGAATGGACGGTTACGATCGAGGGCCGGAACGAATTTGGCGACACATACCGGAAGGAGGTCCGCACAGACAAGAGCTGGGAGAGCCTGTTCGACGGCGACATCGGCTTGTCGATCGGCGATAGCAAGAAGATCATGGCAGCGCTGCAGAACGCGGTCGTGAATCATGAGGCGGAGACGTATGCCCTTCTTCGCCGGGTTTGCCCGGATTGCCATACGTTCCGACCGGCCAAGGACTACACGACACGCCGTATCCGAACCGTCGCGGCACCGTTGAGGTTCGCAATCCCCGATGGATGCTGTGCCGGGAATGCCATCCAGGGATGGTCGGTGCCTTCGCGCCGCTGAAGGAAATTTGTCCCGATCGAGCGGGAGCTGATGGAACTGACGGCGCGGCTAGGAAGCATGCTGCCCTACCGCCAGGCGGCGAAGTGCTGGCCGATTTCCTGCCCACTGAACCGACTGAGACGCATGCGACCGTGCGCAAGCGTACCATCAGGATCGGCAAGCGGCTCGACGACCAGGTCATGCAGGAAACTTGGCGCGCGAGGTCCCAAACGGATGACCGATGCCAGCTTGAGATGCAGCTTCCCGGAGATCCGCGCAAAGAGTTCGTCATCAGCATTGATACGGCGCACGTTCGTAGCGCTGATCAACATTCGGCGCGAAATTTCGAGCTCGTCGTGGCCAGATGCGGCCGCGGGGGACGGGGACAAAGGGGCGATCGCTATTTCGTCACCGGCAGCACCGACCAGCAGGCAATCCGCGATTGTGCTCTTCACTCTCGCCAGGAAGTCGGATATCGCGGCTTTGGGGATGTGACGGTGATCTCGGACGGGGCCGAAATCCTAAAGCGGCTGCCCCGCGCCATGCCGAAAACAACGACCCACATCATCGACTGGTTTCATATTGCCATGAAGATCCAGCCCATGCAGCAGATCGCCGATCACATCGTACGATCCCGATCAGGCCCCTTTGAAGCGCTTCCAACCATCGACAGGGACATCAGAGCCGTGAAGTGGCGTCTGTGGCATCGGCGGGTCGGCCGCGCGATCCGCGACCTGGAGCAACTTCTAGGGTCCAGATTCAATTGAGCCAATATGCGACGAGAGCGGCGAGATGAACAGTGGCCAAGAATTCCGGGCGAGCTTGTCGTATCGGGTGGCGATACGGCGGAAGTCTTTGAGCCTGCAAAAGCAGCGCTCGATGACATTTCGGCCTTTGTAGGCGCGTTTGTTGAAGCGATGGATGACGACGCGGTTGGATTTGTTGGGGATCGGCGGCGCGAGCGCCAGAACATCGGGCGCCGCCGCGATATCGGCATCCTGGCCTCGGGTCTCAGATGCAGGACGACCGGCCGGCAGAGCGGATCGCTCAGCGCATGGATTTTTGTCGTGCGGCCTCCGCGCGAGCGGCCGATTGCTTGATTGTGCTCCCCCTTTTCCGCCGGAGGCACACCGGTGAGCTTTAATCGAGGTCGAGTCGAGCGACAGCACGACGCCGTCTTCGCCGGGCTTGGCCAGCGCTTCAAGATTGCCTCGATACGTCCCCATTGCCGATCATTCAGCCAAAACAAACCCGCGCGCATTCTATCGCCCCCGAATCAAAAACTCGCAGGAGAGGGAATCACGTGGCGCTATTTAGGTACGGGCCCTAGGACATCGCGCAATGAACGCCGCAATCATCAGACGACATCATTCCGGATTGCCCGCGCAACCAACGAGCTCGACCGGTGGCGGATCGTCCGCGCGCTGACGAAGCGCGAGCGCTACCGATATGACTCGCCAAAGGTGACAGCGGTTGCTGGCGGCTATCTGGTCGAGAGCCCGTGCTGCTCAGGCAATATCAATGCGGAGGGCGGCCTCATCGACGTCGCGCTGCTGCACCACGATAGGACTGGGGCGGCATGGCAGCTGTTCCGCAAAGATCACGGCAAGGGCGCCTGGGAGTGGCATTCGACCCATCAACGGCTTGGCTTGGCGACAGCGGTTCTGAACGCCGACCCTGAACGTTTGTTCTGGCAATAAGGGTTGTGGAGATGGTGCTCGAAGGCGACTTGACGGAGATCGAGCAGACGCTCGCCGTTGTTGATACAGCCTCTGAGCCCTGCCTGACGCTCCGGCAGAAATTTCCACATCTTGCCTGGATTTGTTGCGAGGCGTCCGACATGACGCAGAGTCCGTTCCGCCGGGTTGGAAAGTTCGACCTGCATCTGCTCGACAGTGGAGGTCACTGTGTACAGATCACGAATGATCCGCAGCGCGCCACCGGCATTGTGCTGGCCATGCGCTCTGGCAAGTCATGATCAAGCAATCGCCTGCCAGTGCCAAGCTCACACAGGACGGCTAGGCCCGCGGGTTGTTTGCTATGCCGTAGTGCCCGGCCCGGGAAATATCACGATCAGGTCGCTCGGCTCGTTCATCGGGTCCATGAGACGGGGGCAGGCGATGGTCTCGCAGAAGTGTTCGCTGAGGGCGGAATTGCCTAGGTATCTCAACGTGGCTTATTAACCAAGGATACTGCGGTAGATCAAATTTGGATGAGCGAGCCGTGCTCGATCAGCTGACGTGGAGTAACGCCCAGGCATTGCAAGATTTGCCTTTGTGAGTACTCGCCCTTAAATCCGCAGGACTTCAGAAAATAGGAGAAGACGTTTGCTCTTCGCGCGGTAACGCCGTGCACTCGCCGTGAAGGCCGGTTGATGATGCGCGCGCAAGTGAGGCAGTGCGACTGTCCCGGCCGATCCGCGCTACTCCATCAATAGTATTGGCGCCTGGAAATATCATACTACTAAATTGGTGAGTGAAGTCGGCGCATTCAAGCAAGAAGCGCTTTTCGAGTTGTTTTTCGAAGACGCATCGAGCGTCCCTTCTCTATGGCTTGCTTCCATGTTGAAGGGGCTGACGTGCGCGTCGAAAATCGGGTTTGTCACACGGATAAAGATCCAGAGGACAGAGGACAAATTCGCGTGTAGTTCCAGTTCTTATCTCGAAGAGAAAAATCCGCTTGAATAGTTGTCGATGACCATTGATATGGTAATGGGAAGCAGTTGCGTCTTCGCCAAAAACAAGACGCTACAGGCAGATGTGCAAAGCGAAATCGGAGAACACGTGGCAAAAAGCACCAAGCGCAAAGAGTATAGTAAGGATGACGTCAAGCTGCTCAAAGCGCACTCAAAGGCCCGCACCCCCGTAGCTAGGGTTTCAAAGCTTATGAAGCGATCCGAGGGCTCTCTAAGACAGAAAGCACGTACCTTGGGGATTGGCTTGGGTCACCAGCGCTAAGATACGCGTCAATGTTCGGAAATCGACCGGCGTGATGATCGAGACGGCCAGGCGGCTTACGACCGCCGGGCCACCTGATCGTTTCAGGTCCCTGGGCCCGAGGGACAGCTCGCGCGATGAACGAGCTGACCGATTTCCCGATAGACCGGCTCACTTGGCCTAAACCTCGTCGAGTGTCATGGTTTCAATCAGGAGCTGATAAACCCGACTCGTTCGTCTCATAGTGCGGCTTACATCGGTGAATATAGATTTACCGAGCCCGGAAATACGGTCCGCGAGCGTGCCGGCGGATCATCATCTCGGCCGGTAGACGTCATTCGGCGCTGAGCCATCTCCCTCTGCCTCCACCCTTCTCGAGGCGCGGCGACTGGAATCTAGTTGCCCCGAAGAGGGAGCTTGGCACCATTTTTTCCGAGTCCGTGGGCGCCGGCATCGTCGGCCTACAGCATTAGCGGCCTTTGGCTGACGCAGATCGCTCTGATGATGCTGCCGGCCGGCAAGGCGGAAGGGAATAGCCGCGGTCCGGCCTACGGCGACAATATAAAGGTACTCCGGCAGGAGATGTGCGTCCAGCAGGCGCAGAAGCGTACAAGTATTTTGTATGTTCATGCGGAGCCGCGCCGGCATCCTCTTGTATGCGGGATTTGTTGTGAGGTGAGCAAAACGGTACTGAACATTGTTCATCGTCATCATCGAGGCCGTCGATTCGCCGCCGCGACTGCCGCGCGCGGACAGCGCGGCGGCCGCGGCAGACTCCATGGCGGCAATGAGAATTGAATTGCGGGCCGCACTCGCTAGCAGCAGGCCGCATTTGCGGTAAGATCGTCTCATCTGGTATCCGACAAACGATTGAATCTGACGTCCTTCGAATGCGGGAGCTGCTCCTTGCTGCACTTTCGATATGTTGCCTCAGGCAATTTTAAGCGTGTCGCCGCCGATTTCGCGGTTGCAAGGGCAGAGCTCATCAGTCTGTATCGCATCCAGAACGCGTAACGTGTCCGTCGGGCTGCGGCCGACATTGAGGCTTGTCGCATAGACATGCTGGATCGTGTTCTCAGGATCGGCGATGAAGGTGTAGCGATGCGCGATGCTATCACGCGATCGCAGTCCAAGGCCATCGACCAGTGCGCCCTTGGTGTCGGCAAACTGCCAGGTTGATAGACGGTGCAGATCCTTGTGCTCACGCCGCCAGGCGAGCTTGCAGAACTCGTTATCGGTCGAGCCACCAAGCACGATTGCATCGCGATCGGCGAAATGCTTGGACAGGCGAGCAAACTCAGCGATTTCGGTTGGGCAGACGAATGTGAAATCCTTCGGGTAAAAGAAGATGACTTTCCATTTTCCGGGGAAACTCCTCTCAGTCAGCGTCTCGAAGGCGCTCTGCCCGTTCTCCTCTTGCAGGTGAAAGCCGGGCTTCACGCCTGTGATGTCGAAGGGCGGCAACTTACTTCCAATTCCAGGCATATTGTCCTCACAACATCGCGTCACACGGAAAACAGCGTTCCGCGACTGGCAAAGCAAGCGATATGCCACCCGATCTGACGGCAAGTACCCATCATGCCGGTCGTGGAACATTCGCCTTTGATGATGGCGGTGTCCTCGAACCCCATCTGCACCGTGTGGTCTCCTCATTGTCTCGGGCTTACGGCCCGGCATTCCCCGTTCCGCGCTCTTTCGCCCGACACTCGTAGTGGAATCCACGCGCCGGGCTTTGTCGGGTTTCTCTCAGAGCCCTTGCCGCTGTCGGGTCCGCCACAGCATCCGGTCTCGGACGCTGCGCTATTAGTCGAGCCTAGTCAGATGCTTAACGCACGTGCGAACGAATGGCACGCCAGTTGCTAACTGGATGCAGCAACAACGAGTAAGGGCTGAGGGCACGCCGACGCCGATGGCGAGCGATGGCCTCCTTCCCGAAACCCGTGTGCCCACGTTTCTGAGAGAGAAACAGTCTCGCGCGTTCGGCGCGAAAAATTGGCAATCGGTTGATGGAGAGCAACATGTCTTCGCTGAGACAAATCGCGTTTTATGGCAAGGGTGGCATCGGTAAATCGACAACGTCGCAAAATACGCTGGCGGCTCTTGCTGAGCTGGGCCAAAGGATTCTCATCGTCGGCTGCGATCCCAAAGCGGACTCGACTCGCCTCATCCTGCACGCCAAAGCGCAGGACACCATTCTGAGTCTGGCGGCGAATGCCGGCAGCGTTGAGGACCTCGAAATCGAGGACGTCATCAAGCTCGGCTACAAGGACATTCGATGCGTCGAGTCCGGCGGTCCAGAGCCGGGGGTCGGGTGCGCCGGAAGAGGCGTGATCACTTCGATCAACTTTCTGGAGGAGAATGGCGCCTATGAGGACATCGACTACGTCTCTTACGACGTGCTCGGCGACGTCGTCTGCGGCGGTTTCGCGATGCCTATCCGCGAGAATAAGGCACAGGAAATCTACATCGTGATGTCCGGCGAGATGATGGCGATGTATGCCGCCAACAACATCTCCAAGGGTATTCTGAAGTATGCGAATTCCGGCGGCGTGCGCCTCGGCGGCCTGATCTGCAACGAGCGGCAGACCGACAAGGAGCTGGAGCTTGCAGATGCTCTTGCCAAGAAGCTCGGCAGCCGGCTGATCTACTTCGTGCCGCGCGACAATGTCGTGCAGCACGCGGAGCTGCGCCGCATGACTGTGCTGGAATACGCGCCAGAGTCCAAGCAGGCGGATCACTATCGCAATCTCGCGACCAAGATCCACAATAATGCTGGACAAGGCGCCATCCCGACGCCAATCAGCATGGACGAGCTCGAGGATATGCTCATGGAGCACGGCATCATCAAGCCCGTCGACGAGAGCCTGGTCGGCAAGACTGCCGCCGAGCTCGCCGCTGTTTCGGCATAGTTCATGTTGTCGGCCTTCTCGACCGGGGGAAGGCCGACGTCGTCCACTCAGAAGCTGGGGGACCTTCATGATTGGCACACAAAGCAAATTGGCCGATACGATGTCATCTCCTGTATCAGCAGCTCACATCGCCGAGCAGCGCGATGCAAGTGAGCTCTACGGGCTTCTGACCGGGCGCCATCCAACAGAAGTCGACATCAGCGACGATGACGATTTCGATCGCCATGTGCTCGCTTGCGTTCTCGCCGCATCCGCTATGGATGGCGGCCAACTTCCCGAACGGGCTGGCTTGACTAACCAGGAGCTCGATGCGCTCTTGGTGCAATACTTCCCATCCACCCCGGTCAGGAGTTGTACCTGGCGCGAACAGCCCGCGTTACCGGCTCCTGACGAGACGATTATGGTGCGCGACCTCCTGCTTGCGCAACGTTCCACCCATGGCGAGGTCGGCGGCTGGCTCGCGACGATGATCGCGCGGCGCGCCATGGAGCCTAATCACTTGTGGGAAGATCTCGGTCTGCGGAAGCGGGACGAATTGTCCCGCCTCCTAATGCGCCATTTCGGGCCGCTGGCGGCTCGCAACACCAAGAACATGCGCTGGAAGCGCTTCTTCTATCGCACGCTATGCGAAGATGACGGTCTGGTGATGTGTACCACGCCGATCTGCACGGAATGCAATGATTTTGATCTTTGCTTCGGCGAGGAGAGCGGGGAGAGCCGGATGGCCGGACGCCGGCGGGATCATCTGCGTCGTGTCGATGATTCCGTCCAAGCCATCCCAAGTTCGCAAGACTGAGCTCATAATGGATGCCCCCTCCTCGGCGCGAGTCCCGGTGTATCGGACGAGCTTTCGGCCAGCTGTCACATGAGGAGAATGAGGATTTGAAAAGACACCGGGGTAAACAACTGCGCGCAGCCGGCCTAAGCCGGATGCGGCGGCGCCTGATGATCGCGGCTTGATAATTGGCGGAGGCGACCGTCACATTACCGCCGAGATGTTCTATGTTGACGCGCGATCGACGCCAACATCTGGCCTCTCGATCGCGCCCGCTGAACTTGTTTACGAACGCCGACCCTGGGGTTGGACCGAACCCGATGGCTCAAAATTCTTCTTCGATAAGCATGCCTGAATGCACGCGCCTTCCCCGAAGTGCTGCAGCTTGAGGTGAGGTCCGAACCGTTGCCCGGCTAGCAAGCTTCCAAGCTCGGCGCCTGCCTTCAGCTCGGTCGCAAGCGCACCGAACCTGGCGCTCCGCCGTTTCCACCCTGTCGGATTTGCGACACACCCGACTAATCTGAAATTCGACGTCATTCACAGGTTCTTGGAAATTCGAGCGGGTTGGCACAGCAGTTGCTGAACAGCTTCTGGAATAAACATACGGAGCCGCTGATGGCGTTCGCTGCCGCAATCATCGGGCCCGACAAAGATCGGTCGAGGTCCATAGTCCTTAATGACACCACGTTGCGCGACGGCGAACAGACACCCGGCGTGGCCTTCACGACACCGGAAAACGTCTCGATCGCGCGTGCGCTGGCCGCGGCCGGAGTCAAGGAGATCGAGGCCGGCACGCCGGCGATGGGTCAGGAAGAGATTGCCGCGATCCGAGCGGTCGCCGAAGCGGGCCTTGCGGCCACGATCATCGGCTGGTGCCGGATGAAACCCGCGGACGTCGATGCGGCGATCGAGGCCGGTGTTTCGATGGTCAAGCTATCGATTCCATCGTCCGACGTGCAGATTGCGGCGAAACTCGGTGGCGGCCGTTTGGCCGCGCTGGAGCGGGTGAAGCGCGTCGTGGCCTATGCTCGCGACAGGGGACTGGATGTCGCGGTGGGTGGCGAAGACTCCTCGCGTGCCGATGTCAACTTCCTGATCGACCTGATCGCAACCGCCAAGGCGGCCGGCGCACGGCGCTTTCGTGTCGCAGATACGCTGAGCGTGCTCAATCCTGACGCGTCCTTCGCGCTCATGGCCGCACTGCGTGCCAGCACCGATCTCGAGTTCGAATTCCACGGCGATGACGATCTTGGGCTGGCGACGGCTAATACGCTGGCGGCGATCAAGGCCGGTGCGACGCACGCCTCTGTGACGGTCATTGGACTTGGCGAGCGAGCCGGCAATGCGTCGCTGGAGGAAGTTGCCGTCGCACTCAGGCAGCTCTACGGCCGTGATACCGGCGTGCTGCTATCCGAACCGGAAAAAGTCGCGGTCGCCGCTGCAGCCGCAGCGTGCCCCACCATTCCGCTCAACAAGGCGATTGTCGGCGAGCATGTCTTGACCCATGAATCCGGCATCCACGTCGATGGGCTCTTAAAAGACCGGCCCACCTACCAAGCGCTGGACCCGGGGTTGCTCGGCCGCTCCCACCGCGTTGTGACCGGCAAGCATTCAGGGCTTGCCGCTATCACTTCGCTCTTGTCCGAGTTGCAGCTTTCGGTCAGCGCCGAGCAAACCGAAACCATTCTCGCGCGCGTTCGCAAGCATGCCATCGAGCACAAAGGCCCGGTTTCCCAGGAAACGGTGGTGGCGATCTGGCGCGACATTCACGAGAGATCGGTCAACTTGAGGGCGATCGGGCGGTCAGCCATGCGCGTCGCGCGATCAGGTTGGAACATTCGAGCCAGGACGGTTTCTGGGCGGATCTAGATGGAGGTTGAGAATGACGACGGATGGGATCCTTTCGCAATTGAACAAGGCCTCCGCGGCAGAGGAGTTTTTTGCACTGCTCGGCGTCGAGTACGATGCGAAAATCATCGACGTGGCGCGGCTTCATATCCTGCGTCGCATGGGTCAATATCTCGCGGGCGAGGAGTTTACCGGTGCATCCGATCCTGACATCGCTTCGCGTTGCAAGGCCACGCTTGAGCGCGCCTATGCCGACTTCGTCACGTCCTCCCCGATCGAACAGCGCGTGTTCAAGGTCCTGAAGGATGCGGCCGCACCACAACCGAACAAGCATCCAGCATTGGTGCAGCTCGGTTCCTTGGAGTGAATTGAGTTTATATCTCGTGCTCTGGAGCGTGAAGGTTCAGAGAACCTGCCAACGACCCAGGGCGTCGAATTCAAACGGAAGTTGCAGTTACGGCCTCGCGGTCCGCAGCTTGGACACTCGGCTCCTTAAGGGCCAATCACGGCTCAGCCCTGATATTTCCGTCGTTTCAAGCTGGTGCCCATGGTGCGCCTATCTCCTGCAATGGTACGCCGGCAGCGGGGTGCGCATATTTGGCGAGGAAAGCGCACCAAGATTCGGATGACTGTCTTCTCGCATTCCGGACACGGGTCCAGCACGGTTATCGAATGTTCCGATCCTCGTGAGAGGCTGCCAATCCGATTTCCTTCAGTAAGATTCGGTATTGGCGGTCAATTTTCATCGTCTGCGCAATTGGTACGACGATTGCTTACACATGGTCAGCTAGTCTGGAGAAGCGAATGCACATCTTGGTCCGCATCGAGTTTGTTTTTGACGCCGCGCAGTTCGCGCGCGCTGCCTGTCGGCACCATGATTCGTCGCGACGCCAAAGCGATGGTTGCATATTCCGGCCTGGCTGAGCTGAAAGCTGCGCTTGATCCGCGCCAAAGATTCGTCGACGAAATCACTCCCGTTGGCCGATCTATGGCCGAGGTTTCCCGGGGGGAGCCCTTGCTCTCCAGCGCCGGTCGCGCGGCGCCGTTGACGGGCGGCTTCACCGCCGGCCCTCGTGCCCCCGCCAAGAGTTGCGCGCGTGTCGCTGCAATCGGCAAGATTGCGAGGGCATTCAGAGTAATGGATCGCGTTGTTCACCGGCAAGCTCGCGGCCGACAATGGCACCAGCCGAGCCTCTGGCAGGTCCTCGATCTGTTCCAACTCGGTTGCATCTCGAAGATGAGGGGGGACCAATCGATCGGCTCGCGTGACCGGCGCGGTTGGGTGCCTCACTAGTTCCATTGCCAAATGGTGCCCCCCAGAATGCCAAACCCGGAAAGAACCCGAAGCTCGTGCTTCCGGCTCGTCGACAAAGGTCCAGCAATGGGTGTCTCGGCCCCGCGCTGCTGCCAGGCGGTGTTGAAAAAATGGCGGCGGGCACGCGGCCGAACTTTTAACTGAAGCAATCTTCACGCGCGAATTCAAAGCTGTAGGCGGAGCACGCTTCGCTGGCGAGCCGCTACTGAACACGGATGGGAGTACAGATGATGAGCACCGCACCCAAAAGCGCAGCTCCGGCCGCGGGTGGTGGTCGCGCGGCGACCAAGAGGGAGCTGCCCGAACGATTCAAGGCGTATAAGCACGTCTGGGTCTTCATCGAGCAGGAACGCGGGATAGTGCACCCCGTCTCCTGGGAGCTGATGGGTGCCGGCCGCCGGCTCGCCGACAAGCTCAACGTTGACCTCGCCGCGGTTGTCATCGGCCCGGTCGGGGAGACAACGCAGCAGGCGGTCGGCGAATCCTTCTGCTACGGCGCCGACCTCGCCTATATCGTCGCGGATGATCTGTTGGCCGATTATCGCAATGAATCCTACACCAAGGCCCTGTCAGAGCTGGTCAATACGTACAAGCCGGAAATCCTACTCCTAGGGGCAACTACACTGGGCCGCGATCTCGCCGGCTCAGTGGCCACCACACTGCTCACCGGCCTAACTGCCGACTGCACCGAGCTCGATGTCGATGCCGACGGCTCGCTTGCAGCGACCCGGCCGACGTTTGGCGGCTCACTATTGTGCACGATCTACACACTGAACTATCGTCCACAGATGGCAACCGTCCGTCCGCGCGTGATGCCGATGCCCGAGCGCGTGACCGGCGCCGTCTGGCGCGTCATCTCGCATCCGCTCGGGCTTGTAGAAGAAGATATCGTCACAAAAGTGCTGTCGTTCCTGCCGGACCGCGATTCTACAAAGTCCAACCTTGCCTATGCCGACGTGGTCGTCGCCGGAGGGCTCGGTCTGGGATCGCCTGAGAACTTCCAACTGGTACAGCAGCTCGCGGACGTGCTTGGCGCCGAATATGGCTGCTCGCGGCCGCTGGTCCAGAAGGGCTGGGTCACCTCGGACCGACAAATCGGCCAGACCGGGAAAACCATTCGGCCAAAGCTCTATATCGCGGCCGGTATTTCCGGCGCGATCCAGCATCGCGTTGGCGTGGCGGGGGGCGACCTCATCGTTGCCATCAACACCGACAAGAACGCTCCGATCTTCGACTTCGCCCAGATCGGCATCGTCACCGACGCCATTCGACTGTTGCCCGCATTGACCTCCGCATTCCGCGCGCAGCTGTCGCCGCACTCGCACGACCGCATCGCTGGCTAGGGGAGCTTGTTATGATCGAGGAAAGATTCGACGCGATCGTCGTCGGTGCTGGCATGGGCGGGAATGGGGCAGCGCTTACCATGGCCGAGCGGGGCCTAAAAGTGCTGCAGCTGGAGCGCGGCGAGTATTCGGGGTCGAAGAACGTGCAAGGCGCCATCCTCGTGCCGATATGCTGGAGAAGCTGATCCCGGATTTCCGAGAAGATGCACCGCTTGAGCGGCATCTCGTCGAGCAACGCTTCTGGATCGTGGACGAGCGTTCGCGCACGGGGATTCACTATCGCTCCGATGATTTCAACGAGGAGAAGCCGAACCGCTACACCATCATCCGCGCCCAGTTCGATAAATGGTTCTCGCAGAAGGTCCGCGAGGGCCGGCGCCACGGTGCTGTGCGAGACCACGGTGACCGAGCTCCTCCAGGATTCCCATGGGAGGGTCGTCGGGGTGCGTACAGACCGAGATGGGGGGTGAAATCCATGCAGATGTCGTCGTGCTGGCCGAGGGGGTGAACGGAGTGCTCGGGACGGGTGCGGGCTTAAGAGGGCGGCCGAAACCGGACAAGGTCGCACTCGCGGTCAAGGAGATGCATTTCCTGTCGCGCGAGACAATCGATGCTCGCTTCAATCTCAAAGGCGACGAGGGGCTCGTCATCGAAGCCGCCGGAACCATCTCCCGCGGCATGACCGGTATGGGCTTCATCTATTCCAACAAGGAATGCATCTCGCTCGGTATCGGCTGTCTTGTTGCCGACTTCCAGCGTACCGGCGAGACGCCTTACGGCCTGCTCGAGAGCCTCAAGCGTCACCCGTCCGTCGCGCCGTTGATCGAGGGTTCGGAAGTAAAGGAATATTCCGCGCATTTGATCCCCGAAGGTGGATACAAGGCGATCCCGCAGCTTTGTGGTGAGGGTTGGGCCGTTGTCGGAGACGCCGCCCAGCTCAACAACGCATCCATCGCGAGGGGTCCAATCTGGCGATGACGTCGGGCCGTATCGCCGCGGAAGCGATCTGCCTTATCAAATCGCGAAATGATCCGATGACGGCCAAAAATCTTTCGCTTTACAAAAAACTGCTGAATGATTCCTTCTTGATCAAGGACCTGAAGAAGTACAAGGATATGCCGGCACTGATGCATACCCACTCGCAGAACTTCTTTCTCACATATCCGCAGCTCTTCTCCAAGGCGATGCAGGATTATGTGCGCGTCGACGGCACACCAAAGCTCGAGAAAGAGAGGCTGATGCTGAGCTCGTTCATCAAGGCGCGGTCGTGGAGTGGACTGTTCAGCGATGCCCTGCGCATTGCCCGGGCCTGGCGGTGATCACAAACCAAAGACAACGACGAACGACGGAGCCAGAAACAATGCCGAGCGAGCCATCCCGACGTGTCGAGGACAAACTATTCTACAACCGCTATCTCGTTGATTCCGGCCGCGCCCATATCAAGGTGCGGCCGCACACCACACCATCCTCGCG
Organism: Bradyrhizobium sp. 157; assembly: GCF_023073815.1. Taxonomy (NCBI): domain Bacteria; kingdom Pseudomonadati; phylum Pseudomonadota; class Alphaproteobacteria; order Hyphomicrobiales; family Nitrobacteraceae; genus Bradyrhizobium; species Bradyrhizobium sp. 157. Next base: position 72,092 of record NZ_JADPKF010000076.1, read on the forward strand.
GCTCTTATCGATGCTGAAGGCCTGCCCTGCACGGTGCTACGAGCTCAGCGATAAAGGTCATGTTGAGGTGACAGTCGACGGGTGTATCGAGTGCGGCACCTGCCGGGTGATCTGCGAAGAAAGTGGTGATATCGAGTGGAGCTACCCACGTGGCGGTTACGGTGTGCTATTCAAATTTGGTTAAAGCTTCGGGGTAGGGGCTGATTGGCAGGCTGCGGCGTTCTCGCGATACAACGAGATCACGCGCGAAATTGACATTTCACCTGATTCAATCGAGTCCCAACCTTTCCATCTACCGGGCGGGCCCTTGCCAGGTTCCGCTATAATATGCCCGAAGATAGCCAAAGCGAGCGGATCCGAAACAGGGCGCAACGCATTGGCGGGATTAGGTCGTCCATCTCAGACCTGTCGACCGATGCTGGTTCTCTTCCCCAATATCTGGCCGGTTTCGTCCTTTGGAGTTCGCGGCGCTCCGCCTGCCGCCACTGCCTCGCGACGCTGCCTATCACGGAACGCTGTAAGCAGGACTTCGCTTCGCCATAGCCGCCGACCCCCCGACGAACGTGCCATCGAGCGCCTTATAGACAGACAAGCACGAGCGGATCACGAGATTAGCGATTTGTGACTCCTTCGCGCGACCGCCGGTTGCGCGTTCGTCAGGCGGGCTGCGCGCATGCAGCACACAAGTTTGCACTTTCATTCGCCTGTATCGCCGGGATATATGGTCGGCCGGAGAGCATGACGATGGTTCGATTACAAAAGAGCAGGGCAGCCGCTAACGCGCGGCGAGCAGAGGCACGCCGTGAGAGTTCGGTCGGCGACATCCAGGCCCGCATAGCCGAACTGAGAAGCTTGCCGCGCGAGAACCTCGCGGATGCGGTGTTCATGCTCTCGATGAATGCAAGACGGCAGGGCGAGTTGATACGACATGCGATCGAGAAGCGCGCCGAGGTCGACTTGGACTTTGATCCGCCGCCGAATGCTGATTTGGCGACCTATCTCGCGAATGATGTGGTCTCGACCTTACGCCACCACGTTGCTGACCTTCCGACCTTGCTGGACCTGTTGGTTGAGCGAGCGCCTGACGTCTGCTTCACCGTCGATCGGGAGGAGGCCGTTTCGCTGCTGGCCGCAATCATTCGCGAACAGCGGCTCGAAGGAGTCCTTGAAGGCCTCAGGCTCGCCGGGCTCCTGAACGAGCCAGCGAAGGATCGCCATGCCGGGATCGGTTCGGAAGCGGATTTGAGCGGAGCTGCCGAGGGCGCGTGAGTGTCCGGGGCACTTTGAGGGACACTCCTGCAGATGGAATGTCCACAGCGAATGTGGACGTCAGAAAATCTCGGCGCCTGCTTGCGAGGTCAAAACCGCGTCGAAATTTGCGGCGTAGTTCCTTTGTCATCCGTTTAGCGTTTATCGCTGACGCGGAGCCGCTATGCACGCCCGGTCGCAGTCCCCGGCCGCGTCAAGCTCGGCGACCTTCGCGTTAGCGAGGACGAGATCCGCAGTTCTGAGTTTTCATGTTCAGTTGCAGCGCGCGTTCGCGCGCTGGCGGATCATGGAACCGTTCGCTAACAGCCAAGCAAGGGAAATCACGGCAGGACACATCGACCGAGCCGCGGCGATGTGGCAAAGCGGCGAAAGGCGGTCGCTCAACTCAGTGAGGCGCCCTGGTGAAATCGACCGTCCTTGTTTCGGTAGTCGCTGGCTGCGCCCTGGCGGACGGCGGGGAAGGCCTGGCAAGTATTCCGCGACCAAGTCGAGAATTGCAGACAAGCTGAGTGGCGGCCCGCTGCAATTGGGCAAAAGCGCCTTCTTGGGTGGCGCTGGATCGTCGACATGAACGCTCCGCCGCGCGTCTGCCATACGCCCCCTATCCTTGCTCGATCGCCGGGGAAACGAACTCGCCTCGGCTATTCGCTGTGTTCGCGAGCCGCACCAGGATTTCGCCGAACCTCGCGTCCACGAGCACGGCGAAGACATAGCCGAAATCCGCAGCTGAGTGCGGCCGAACGGCGCGTCCCACGTCAATGCCGGCCAGGTCGGTCAGTAGGCCCGCTCAAACCCCACGAAGGCGCCTCACGCGCTGGGGCCAGCCGCACTTCAGTGAGCTGCTGTAATAATCTGAAAGCATCCGATCGCAACTTCCATCACGATCAGCACGACTATAACCCACTCAAGACGCAGCGAGCGCCGTGTGTCGATGATGTCCGTCAGTGCGTTAGCCGTTCCGGAGATGGCCGACAGCTTGCGCTCAAGCATCTCAAGAAGTTCCTTCAGTTCGTATTCGTCTTTCAGACGCGAATAGAGCCGCTCGAGTTCCGGCTTCTCCCAGAGTGCGTCGGGCTTTTCGGCAATGTCGACGCGGCCCGCGACGCGCTGCTGGACCAGGAGCGCATTGCCGATCAGTTGGAGAATGCCCTTGCGGCCCCGCGGCGTCCGGCCGCGCTCGGCTAGTTCGCATGCAAAGGGTTCGATCACGTCGAACACCGCGGCGACACGGCGCTCATCTCGCTCCAGCGCCGTGCTCTTGGCTAGCGTATCAGCGATCAGCAGCAGCCGATCGTCGCTAAACTTTCTGAGACAAATCCGCCCGCCCGGCAGGATGACCTCGGCGCTCTGGTCGCTGCAGAGCTGCACCTGCGCGCTCTCCTCCTCATAGGAGCTGAGTTCACCGATGACCCGCGATATCAGGGTTCCGATCAGAGCGGCTTCTTCCGAGGGCGACAACCCGATGAGCACTACAACGCCATAGCGGAAGATCACGACAAGGCCGGCATGAATGCGGAAAGCGACCGGCGTCGAGGACACCAGCGTTCCGATTTCGAGAGCCGACGGGTTGATACGATCGCCCAGCATGACCGCGCGAATGCGCAGCATCGAGGCGGCCGCCATCTGTCCGGAGACGGCAGGCTTACCGGGCGTAAGTTGATCCATTTTCACTTTAGCATCCGGTTTGGCGCCACTGCGACGCGATAGCGTTCCCCCGGGACCGTCAAACACGTCCGGAACTTCGTCGCAGGTGGTGCAGCGGAATTTGCCGGGCGCGTCGCTGAGAGATGATGCTGCGATCCAGCAAATGCCGGCTCCACAGTTTGGGTGGGTCGTCGCATTTCCATGTTCGTGCATGCTTGGCCGCAAGGTCAATCGAACGACCCAGCAAGCTCTTGGAGGAATTCGACGACCCCGGCCGCCAAACATTTGGCTGCGCCGCAGGCGCCGTCGTCGAACAAGGTCGAGCAAGATTGATGCCGAACCGGTGTCTTCGCGCCAGCGGCGTCAGGATTTCCGCTTCAACGGACGAGCGAAAATGATTGTTTGAAACGGCACAGGCTGACCAAAGACTGGCAGCGATGTGTGTTCAATTTCCTCCAGAGCATGTCGGCTACAGAACACGGCGAATCTTACGCGCCGCGGAACTTTTCAAAGCGCAATCAGAGCCTTAACCGCGGCACCGGCGCTGGCATAGCTGTTGCTATGAAATGTCGCAAAGACAGAGCGAAGGGTGAGTGCACACCCGGTCCGATCTGGCGAAAACAGGACGTGACCAGTGGACCGAGGGTGAGGAAGGTGAAGTGCCGTTTCCAACCGTCAGCCATACGACCGTGCCGGCAAATTCTTGAGCCAAGGCCCGAGTACAACGGCAGAAAGGACTTGAGCGTGCATATCGAACCGGGAATAGTAACAGGCGCCAAGCTCGTGTTGAGCTACGCGACAGGCATTGCGACGGGCTGCGTCGTCGCCGAGCTTGTGGTCGAGACCATACGCGAGCCGGGCGCTCTGTCATTTGCTATGCAAGCCATCGCCGCGATGCGCCTTGTGTTCACGTTCTTCGAAATCCTGCCGCACTTTGCGGTTGGTGTCTCCGAAGTGCACTTCGTCCTGGGCTCGACGCTGTTCCTGTTGTTCGGCGCGGCGCCGGCTGCCTTTGGTCTTGCGCTCGGCCTCTTGCTGCAAGGCGTCCTCTTCGTTCCGACCGACCTGCCGCAATATGGTATGAATGTCACGACGCTTCTAGTGCCGCTGTTTGCGATCCAGGCGCTCGCCAAGCGGCTCATCCATCCAAGGCCGCCTATCGCGATCTGCAGTACAGTAAGGCGCTTGCGCTCTCGACTGCGTATCAATCTTCTATCGTTGTCTGGGTCGCGTTTTGGGCGCTCTATGGCGCGGGCTTCGGCGCCGCCAACCTCGCTAACGTCGCATCGTTCGCAGTTTCCTATGCAGTCGTGGCCTTGGTCGAGCCGGTGGCTGATCTGGCCGTGCTGGCGCTCGCGAAACAAATTGGGCAGCGTGAGTGCGAGGGGATCTGTCGCCCACCGCTCCTAGAAGGCATGTTGCTGTTGATAGCAACGATGGCCGTCATGTCGCCCGTTTTGCTCAAGCGATGCGTACGCTTTCCCCGATAGCAGCCGGCTGCAGCGATCCCGGGCCACGCGCGCTCGCTGCTATCCGTGGCAGCGAGGGGGCCGAGCTTATGCTCATTCCGCACAAGGCGACCAGGAAATCATATCTCGCCGGCTTGCGGCCGGCCGTCTGCGCCGGCCCGGTCGCTAGTGAGCGGACGCGCACTCCCGAGTTCGACCTGCTGGTGCGTGATGCGGCCAAGGCGAACTGCCTCAACGACGTGAAGGAATGGTGGGATGCGGTCAGCGCACCAGCCTGGTCGCAGAGCATCGGGGGCGAGGTTGGACACGAGGGGCGTCTTGCGCTGCTGCTACACGGGGAGTCATCCGTCGAACGAGCTTACCCATGCAACATTAGCACCCTCCTAAGCACAGCCGCGATCGAGCGCCGTTCGGCGGTTTCCCAAGCTCTGCTGCACTCGGCCGGAATGTTCGCAGTTCGACAAAGAAGATCGCCATGTATGGATTGATCGTGGTGTTGACCATGCTTGCACTGTGCAGCATCGTGTTTGCCGGCGAATTGACGGGGCCGGCAAAGGTCATCAGCAGCGACACCCTAGAAATTCACGGGACACGCGTTCGGCTCTGGGGCATCGACGCGCCGGACAAGACTCAAATGTGCCGAGATATCAACGTTAATCCATATCGATGTGGCCTCAGGGCCGCGAGCGATCTTGAAAGCTTCATTGCAGAGCGCGAAGTCAGTTGCCTGTCAGTCCTGAAGGATGAGTGTGGACGGACGATAGCGACCTGTTCAGCTGATGGCATCGATCTCGGAGAATGGTTGGTGCGTAACGGTCTCGTGCTCGATTGGGCGCAATACTCCAGGAGACGATACCACGCTGCGCAACGCGCGGCCGATCGTGCCGGACTGGGCTTGTGGGCGGGCAGCTTTGCCGTACCTTGGCTATATCGAGCGTGCATTCGGTTAGGTGGTCGACCAGCCAGCTGTTCTGACGACGCGAATGCACACCCTTGACTCGTATTCGGTTCCGCACAAGGTGACAGTCACGAGCGAGCTGGCGTCGACCGGGAGTGAGCAAGCTTACCACTGCCGCCCAACCATGCTCAAAGGAGTAAGATGGTCTCAACCTCTCGTAAGCGCGAAAGTCGCAAGACAGTAAATCGCAAGCTCCGCAGGAACGCCATCGTTCTCGGCGTAATTCTTCGCAAACTCGCGGTCATGCCAAGGCGGCGCCTTTTGAGTTCGAGAGAGAGCCGCATTTACCTCAGAAGAATGGCGGGCTCTCCGGAGCCTAAACAAGACAAAGGCGTGGCACGGAACAACAATCAGATTCCGCCGCGTACAGGTTGAGCGGAAGAAAGAAGGCCAGTGGCGTTCAAGGCACCACTGGGCAAGGTAGGCAACACGAATGTGGCTTGGGATGCAGCCTACCTCCACTCCATTCGGCTCTAACTTTCAGGTTTTGATATGCCCAGAGCTCGCAGCTTGATTCCCAGAGGTCGCCAGATGCTGTCCCGCCAAACTCATACACTCGCACTCAAATCTGATGGACCAAGCAGATGTGAGCGCTTGCTCAACGCCGGATCCGAGGGGCCCATCGAAACGACGGTAGTCGAATTGCGCGCTTTGCCGCGGGAACGCCGCATAGGTCCCTTCCCGGACTTCGCTGCTGTTGGCGATATGGCCGCGATTGCCTTTTCAAGCCACGGCTGCTCCGACATAGGCCAGCATTTGACCGGGCGGGTAAGAAGCCTAACACCACACGTGCGGTTTCGGTGACAAAGACGTGTGGACCTGCCTTGCAGGCGCCTATCACAACAATGCCACAGAAGACAACGCAGCTGTTCGTTCGGTTGGAAACAGCATGGCTCGCTGATGACTGGCTGGAGATCCGCTGAATGAGCAACACCGCATGCGACGAGCGCAACTGCTGCGACAGCCCGAACAAGAACGTCAGATCGCATATCACCTCCCGAACACGAAGTGCGCGCCTTCAAGAACGAAGCGTGAGCCACTGAACTCGCAGCGTCGCTCCCGTGCCCTCGTGGTGTGCAGACTCTGTGCTGACGGGCACGATGCAAGCTCCCGGCGTTTTTCGATCGCGATGTCGTCTACGGGACAATAGCGGTCGTTGTTCAAACAAGCCGCGGGTCTGAGGTCGAACACGAATCGAATGCCGTGCGCCGGCACCGCCAGTTCGATGATTTCAGTGAACGCTCCTGCGAAAGAGATTAGGTGATCGATTTCTTTGCAACCACACAATGAAGTTGCACCGGTAATTCGAGGCGCGGAGCTGAGCTCAGTCAGAGATCGCAAGCTCACCTGACTGCGATCTAAGAGTTGAACTGGTCGGCAGTCCCTGATGGTGCCGACGCGGGACGGTCGGAAGCAGTTCGGAGCAAACGAACACGATCTGCCAATCTGCATCTTCTCCCCTGCTGCTCCGGAGATCAGGCATCGTATAACTCCGGCAAGCGATCTTTCTTGGCCGTCGTCCGGAGATCAGCCGCAGAGCTGGCTTTCATTGCTGTTCTATTCGCACGGCGATCTCGGCAGCGAATTGGTCGTGCCGTTCTGGGTGGTGCTATTGTGCCAGACGCGATGGCGGTGGGACCCTGATGGGCGACTGACGTATCGTCCGCACTAGGGCTTTCGCGTCACGACACTGAGGGCGGCCAGACGGTCTCGGCCCAGAGGCATGGCATCGGCATCTTGTTCTTGGCGACTTTCCTCGCCATTGTCGGCGCCGCGCCCCTCGGCGGTGCGCTGGAACGTGGCCAGCTCGATCGACTATGCCTGGAGAATCACGTGCCGGCCTCGGCGATCGTTGCGGCGCTGACCTGGTGGGGGTCAATGCTTTCGATGTTTTCGTTAAGACACGAGCTTCAGCCCGACAATGCCGGCGACGATCAGTCCGATGCTGGCAAGGCGAAACGCGGCGGCCGGTTCTCCGAAGAAGATGATGCCGAGCGCTGCGGTGCCGACCGCACCGATGCCGGTCCAGACCGCATAAGCAGTTCCAATGGGCAGCGTCTTTAGAGCAAGGCCGAGCAGGATCACGCTGCCGGCCATGGCCGCGAGCGTGAGCACGGACGGAGCGAGCTTGGTAAAGCCCTCGGTGTATTTGAGGCCGATTGCCCAGGCGACCTCCAGCAGGCCGGCGACCAACAAAATGCTCCAGGCCATGGCGACCCTCCGTTCATGGCAGGGTCGTCGCCGCGACTGATGTGGTGATGAGCTGGAAGGCCGTCCTTGCCAGGGCTCGCGATTCGCTTCGAGCATGGGTCAACTTCTCAAGATCAGCATTCCGACGTTATTGGTTCGGCGAATTCACACGATCGACAAAGCAGAAAGCCCTCCGTTCCGTTCATGCGATCGGCAATGTTGCAAAAAGCTGCCCCTTCAAAGAGATCCTTGTACCTGTCGCGGAGGAGGTTGCCCAAAACGTGTCGTCGCTCAAAATCCATGCAGCAGAAAGTAACGTCGCCATTTGGGAGAAGAACATTACGATATTGCCGTTCGTCAGGGCATGTCAGTGCTCCAACGATTGGCTGCCGCGCTCCAACCATCTTCTCGCCGCTGCCAGCCCTGCTGCGCGGCGGACGCGAGCGAACCAGCGCTTCGTCAGGAATTATGCCGACAAGTTCGGGATGCACCTCGCCCATGACTATGAAGAGCAACGATGAAATGTCGGCATCGACAAATTGGCGCATCAAATCGACATAGTTGCGCCTGACGAGACCACTATCCATGTGCGTGCCGTCATCAAAAACATGCACCAGGAAAACGCGGAACTGCAGCGCACGCAAGCGTCTTAGATCCCGCCCGTTCATTCCTACTAGGGTTGTGAAAATTCGGATTCCATGGCCACACGCATAGGCATGCTCAACCATTTCGGTGCAAGCCGGATTGAGCCAAGGCTCCGAATACCCGGAAAAGCTGATCTCGACAGCTGCTGGTACGCGCGCCAGACATCGCTTGAAATCTTGCAGAGAAAGATGCTTCACGTCGGATATCGCTCTTTGCCGTTCGGCAAACTTGTCCTGCGGGCAATAAGAACATCCGACGACACAGTCCGTTGTCGTAGTTATCTCCAAGATCCTGCCGCCACTGATTGCGGAACGCAGCTCCTGTAGAGTCATCGATTCTATATTGTCCACTTCCGCGCTCCGCGTTTGAACAAAGACACCTTGAGGGGACCGTCGATTTGCATCTCATGCCGGTTCGCTCATGCATCATTCTCGATTCGTCGCCCATCAGCGCGACGCGGCACGGTCGCAAGCGCGGTCGCGACAGATGAAGAAAGCGCCACGGCTCTCTCCCCTTAGCGCCCTAGTCCAGCAGGATTGGACGGCTGCCGAATGCACATGCGTCGATGGGATTGGTCTAACGTCTCGTTTATTCCAACAAGCATCACTCATGCCATTGGCGGTACTGTCCATAACTCGACACGTCCGCGATAAATGTCGTCCCAAATGCCCAACCGAAGCGCAACTCTACGCGATCGATAGCGTACAATATGACGCTACGTACGGTTCAAGCTCTCTCGAAAATGAGTTGAATGGCAGCTTTCTTATGAAATGTGACGGTGTAGCCGCCGCCCCGAGCGCCACGTCATCATGATCAACGTGGTCGGCATCGACCCGCGAAGTTCCGATTGTGAGTGCCCTTGGCCCCAGTCGAGAATGCAAAGTCCCTTCATGCAGCAAATTGCGAGTTTCATCAGTTGAAAACGCTACCCAACATAGGAGTGAGCTGGCGCGATTTGCGCGACCCGGGCTACGCAGTCCACATCGTCTTCTTACTGTCGCTAAAGGAAAAAGATGGTTGCTATCGTCCGTGAATTGCCGGTTTCAGGTTACGCACTCGAAATCGATGGGCGACTCACGACTGAATTTGCGACGAGAGGCGGGGTCAAAACCGGCGCGCGCGAGCTGAAGAAGCGATTTCCCATGCTGCGAGTCGGAATCTATGACGCGCAAAGAGGACGTCGCGTGAGGCTGGGCGATCGATCGCAGCGACGCCACGTGCTGACTTCTTGCTGCTAAAATGGCCTTGAGATCTATATCCAGGCCAGCACGGCAAAGCAGGCCGGTGGCGGCATCGGCACAAAGTTGCCCACCAGAAAGCACCACAACGGACTGGGCCTATCTGCCGATGAGGTGCCGATACGGCCGGGAAGTCCTCTCTTCAGCAAGCTAACACAGATTGTGAGCTCCGGATGTCGCGAGCCACCCGTCGAGTTTTGCGATCGAGAGTTTTCACGAGCCGGGAACCACTCTTCCATTCATCATCGACACCTGCCTGGTATGTGTTTGGCCTCAGGCCGCGGTAATATCATGATTGCGATGACAATCTCGTCATCGAGCCTGACCATAGGCTATTCACAAATTCCAGGAAAGCAGAGTCCCTCGGGCTTCTCTTTCCAGCCTGTTGCGCGGCGCATCTTCGCGGCATTGTTCAGCAATAGCGGCCCAGAACCTAAATCGCATGGGAGGAGGGGCTTTCTATAGTAATGGTGCTCGGATGATCCACTAGACAACACGCTATCGCCACGACGGCGATCACTGTGGCGGCGCTTTTTTGGCTTGCCCTAGTGGGTATAGGGTTCTCATTCCTGGTGGAGCGAGTAGGACTCGAATCTGCAACCAGACCGTTATGAGCGGCAGACTACCGATCAGCTTCGCTGATTTTGCTGCGGTTTCGTCTGCGTTCGATCGCGTTTGTTGCGTTTCAGTGAGGTCATTTCTGGTGCGGATGCCAATTCGCGGTTCGGACGGTGGGCGCTCGCCGCCAGGCATTGCAATTCAATTCCCGCGGGCGTCGGCGGTTCGATTCCGATCGTGCTAGTCGCGAACCAGCTGCTGGAATTCTCTTGCGCTTCATTGCCGCGATCTGCCCCTGGCCGGCAATCGCCTACTAACATAACAAATTGAATTTGCAATACATTTCGTCGTCGGCTTTTGTCGATACCACCAGAAATACCAACAAGATGACGCGCGGTATTCGCCGGCAAAAATAAATGCCGGCAACGGCATGGCCCATCCCGTTCCGGTCTCACCAATCGCCCTAACTGGAATCGAACCCTGCTTTGACTCGAGTTCCTGGCGGCCCGACCTAACATGCTATCGCGAGGTCAAGGGCCGGTATTGGCGACCCGATCCATTGAGCCCACCATGCCGAGTGAGACAAACTACCTCGTATTGGCTTCGTGGGGTCGACAGGGTTGCGCTTCGCACAAGCCCGGCGCCGAACCGCTGATCGCGCGGCGCTGTCCGCGATCTACTGGACGTCCAATGCCGATGGCCGACGGTCTACTAATGTCCAACAACATACTGAGAGGGCTGCGGCGATGCTGGCGCCAGCAGCGACCACTGCGCGCACGGCTTCCGCTCGACCGCGTCAACCTTGCTCAACGAGAAGGGCGTGTTTACCAACGATGTGGAAGCTCAACTCGCCACGACGTGGAGAAAGTCCTTCGCGACGCCGGACCAGTTTGGCAAGGGTGACAAAAACAAGATCCCAGGTAGCTATAACGGTGCGGCCTATTATGCCGAATGCGTGTGTTTGTGCAGCCTTGTCTGATCGTCTTGTCAGCCTGCGCGAAGGTGCGTCCGCCGTCTCGCTGCGCAGATCGGCGGCCTAGCTTGCTCTTGTTTCGACCCTCGGCAGCGAAGCGTGATATTCATCCACGCTGTCGAGATCGATCATGGTCTTGCCCCCCATCTTGTAGGCCCTGATCCTCTCGTGGGCGATCAGCTCATAAGCCATAGTCGTTCCGAATTTGCCATAGCGGCAACCGTCCTTGAACTCGACGAGCCGGCGCCGGTTGTTGTTATCATTGTCAACCATGAGTCCCTGCATGCGCTTCGATGATCTCCCCCCCAATCGGATCAAAACCCCGCTGAGTGAGATGCGCATATCCATGGCGCGACGCTGTCGATGCGGGCTCGCCAGAAGGCCTGCCGTTGTGGCCGCTGACGAGGTTCCTGCTGACCCGTTTCGGCGCCATCTGCGCGTACCCCAATTGCCCGAGATGCATCGATCTAAATGGACTACGATACCAAACAAAGAGTCCCCTTATGCCGCCGCCAAGTCCAGAGTGCTGTAGCGTGCAAATCGGACGGACGCGGAAGCGCAGCTCGCGGACGCTTGTCTTGTCACCTAGTGGCTCTGCACAGTGAATTTGACAGGTTGCGTCGGGCGGTCAGATTAGCTCTGGCAGGTGTTTCGGATCAACGAGGACCTCGATGCTGCGAGGCGTCCTTGGCTGCCTTGTGATGAGGCCGGCTCGTTCCAGCGTCAGCACCATCTGGTGAACCGAGGGCGGGCTGACACGGAAATATTCCTGCATGTCGGTTTCCGCCGGAGGTCTGCGGTGCAGCCGCGTATAGAGGTGGATAAAGGCTAGGTACTGCCCCTGTTTGGGCGTGAAGGTTTTTGCCGAAGGACTCACACCGGCCATCCGATTCAGTTGTTCGTGCGTGCCTCATTCAAGGAGGCAGGCATGAACGTACGCTATCGGGTCGAACTCAGCCAAGTCGAGCGCATCGAACTCAAAGCGCTGCTCGGCGGCGGTAAACATGCGTCGCGCAAGCTCAAACGAGCACAGATTTTGCTGGCCGCCGACGCCGGGGCCAGCGACGAGGTAGCGTCGGCGTGGGCGGCTCGACCGTGTACCGGACCAAGCGACGCTTCGTGGAAGGCAATCTGGAACGGGCGCTGAGCGAGGAGCCGCGTCCCGGGGCGGACCGCAAACTCACGGGCAAGGAAGAAGCCTTGCTGGTGGCGACGGCCTGCGCCAGCCCCCCAGAAGGCCGTGCCCGCTGGACGCTCGAGCTACTGGCAGGTGCGATGGTCAAGCTCACCGAACACAAGAGCCTGTCGCACGAGACGGTTCGGCGGCGTTTGGCCGAAAATGGCCTCAAACCCTGGCGCAAAGACATGTGGTGCATTCCGCAGGTCGATGGCGAATACGTTGCCCGTATGGAGGATGTCCTCGACCTCTACGCCGAGGCTTCCGACCCCAAGCGGCCGGTGGTGTGCTTCGACGAAAGCCCGGTGCAACTCATCGGAGAGGTCCGTCAGCCCATCCCGGCAAGGCCGGGCCAGCTCGAACGTTACGATTACGAGTATCGTCGCAATGGCAGGATCAATCTCTTCGTCCTCGTCGACGTGCATCGTCCCTGGCGCAAGGTCAAAGTCACTGAGCGGCGAGCCGCAGAAGACTATGCTCAATGCATGCGCGATCTCGTCAACAGCCATTATCCCGATGCCGAGATCATCCGGGTCGTTCAGGACAATTTATCGACTTACTCGGCCGGCGCCCTGTATCAGGCGTTCCCGCCCGCCGAAGCCAGGCAGATTTTGCGACGGCTCGAGTTCCACTACACCCCCAAGCACGCAAGCTGGCTCAACATGGTTGAAATCGAAATCGGCGTCCTGCGGGGCCGGTGCCTGGATCGCAGGATCGATGATCCCAAGCGGCTGCGCCGCGAAATCGCTGCCTGGGAACGGAAGCGAAATGCCGCCCGCTCACGCATCAAATGGATGTTCACAACAGATAAGGCGCGCGCCAAAATGGCCCGCCCCTATCCCGCCGCTTCCAAAGAGTCATAATCACTGTGCAGAGCTACTAGGCCTTCATTGGGAAGCTGCAAAAACAACGCCAACGCGCGAGTTCATAAGAAGTGCAATTGTCGACCCACATCAAGATCGTCCCGATTTAACCGATTTGGCGAGGAGCCGACATGCAGCGTCTTTTGTCCGACAAGAAATCCGCCTGGTGCCGAGGCATCCGACCAGTCCGGTTAATCCGCCTGCAGCGCGCAGCCCGCGCGTCTGGCCCAGGCTTTGCTGTAGTGATGGACCCACTGTAGATCTGCATGAAGAAGACCACCGACTTTCAGGGGCGCGGTCCGGCACGGTCTCACTGTGCGGTCGACCGCGCTTTCGATCTGGGAGGAGAGCTGCTCTAAGGTTGGGATATGATGACGAAAGAGGCCGTCGATGCAGAGTTCTCGAGTCGTCGCGCCGGAGACGAGTTGCAGATTGATAGTAGTGGGCATTCGCCGCGCATTTAAGCGACGGGATCCCAGATAGGAGAGGTATGGATCGCATCGCTTGGGATAAACGCTTGCCAGAGCCCAACACGCAATTGTCTCATCTCGGTCGCGCGCCGGCTGAACACGCCGGGATGGTCAATGTTCCTGTCTATCGAGGTTCCACGATCGTTTCGGAAAACCTCGAAGAGTGGGATAGGCGCAAGCAGAATCCAGTGACGAACTACGGACGATTCGGCTCACCGCTGTCTCGCGCTCTCGAGGCTGCCATTTGTGAACTGGAGGGCGGGTATCGTTCGATCTTGTTCCCTTCGGGGCTTTCTGCGTGCTCCCACGCGCTTCTCGGGATCCTGAAGGCCGGGGATCATGTTTTGATCTGCGATAACGTCTATGAACCGGTGAGGATGTTCGCGAACCAGGTTTTAACTAGATTTGAGGTCAAGGTGGAGTACTTCCATCCCACACAGCCTTCGGATCTACTCGCGAAGATTGGGACAAAAACGCGAGCTGTGTACCTCGAGTCCCCGGGGTCCATGACGTTTGAGGTACAAGATCTGCCCGCGCTGTGCGCGATCGCACATCAATCGGGGGCGCTCGTGCTCATGGACAATACTTGGGCGACGCCGCTCTATTTCAAACCCTTTCTCCATGACGTCGACATCTCGATCCATGCCGCGACCAAATATATCGTTGGTCATTCCGACGCCCTTCTGGGCATTGCTACCGCTAACAAGGAAGCGTGGCCGCTCCTGCAGCCAAGCGCTCATCATTTCGGGGAGATTGCTGGGCCAGATGACATCTATTTAGCTCTTCGTGGACTGCGCACACTAGCCGTTCGCATGAGGCAGCATTACGAAAATGGCCTCAAGCTGGCTCAAAGCCTGGAAGACCACCCGGCGGTGGGCCTGGTTCTACACCCTGCGCTCCCAAGCCATCCGGGCTACAATATTTGGAAGCGGGATTTCTTGGGTGCAAGCGGCCTGTTCGGCGTCGTTCTGAAGCCTATGTCCAAGGCCCAGCTTTCGGTTTTCTTCCAGAAACTGCGCCTTTTTGGAATCGGATTGTCGTGGGGTGGGTACGAAAGCCTTGTGCTGCCTGTCGATGATCCTCAACGAACGGAAGCAATAGTTTCATTTGATGGACCGTTGATTCGTATTCACGCCGGCATCGAGGGGCCGAGTGATCTCATTGCGGACATGCATCAGGCGCTGCAAGCCGCCTGCGAACACTCCGTGAGCGACGCTGCTTACCAGGATGAGAGCAGAGACGGGTGATTTCAAGGGCAGTATTGATGGCGCGGAGGAGACCGATGAAAAGCGACGCTTGGGGGCGCTATGCCTACCGCACAACGAGCCACTATCGTCGCGAGATCACGCCCGAACTGTAATATGTCGTCTCCGCCCGAAACGCGGCAACTGGAACCCGAGCAGAGATCAGTAGGCGCAGACAGTCGCGATTGCCGGGCATGTTGGCTGACACGGACCGATGATCTACTGTTTGTAAAGCGGATTTATGGCCGTGCATCTCCGAGGTGGAGCACCAGCCCCGTGCAGGACGACTATGCGCACGGCTTCTGTCTGTCAATGTGCGTGAGCACAACGCCCATCATGTGCGGTCAGTTGGAGGTCATTTAAGCCGCAGGTGCCCTTGCCGTATTCGGATGATTCGCTCGCCCAAACATGTCCGGGTGCTTTTGAACACGAGCGCTTGGCAATACGCGATCGCGCAACCGGGATCTCCGGCGTTCCGTTCGGTACGGCGCGACCGCCATGGCAAACGGGTATCGCAGCGGATGCATGCCATTTCTGCGTCATTGCCTCTGTACCCTTTGACGCGGGCGCTGGGTCTACGCTAGCTCGGCTGGCCCCGGGGGCAGAGGCGGGAGGCTGACCAACGCGTAAACGATCGTTCGCGTACTTGCCGATGCAACATATATTCTTCAGCTAGCAGCGCCAACAAGGTTGTCTCTCTTGCGACGAATGTCCGAATTCTAGCAGTGAACGTTGCGTCCCCAGTTCTCCAGCACTCGTGCTTTTGCGGCACTGCTCCTAGCGCCTCAGCTGGTACGACATTTGCTGGACGCTTCAGGTCCGCCTCCTCCCGAAGAAGCGCATGCACACTGTTCTCTGTCGAGCAACTATCCGATCTGAGGCAACTCGATTGCAGCTCATGACGAGAAGTATGCTTGTCGCGTTTCGGTCGAGCACTTCGCAAGCAAGAGGAGGCTGAAGTGGCGCAGGGCCCCTGCCCAAATCGATCCACTCGAAAGACGCAGCACCGGTTTGCCTAAGTCGGTGGGGGGAGGCACCAAATGGACCTATTTTGCTTCATCGAATGTGCAAAACAGAGTCGATCTCCCGAGGTGTTGTTCGATCTGCTTGTGAGCTGTTCGAGCGAACAGGGCTTCAGTCGAGTCGCTTACGGGGCGCTGACGGACGCGGAGCCGACCCGCCGACCAGAGTATCTGCCAGCCGCGGTGACAGTGAACTTTCCTTCCGCGTGGTGCGAGCGCTATGCTGAACGCCGATACAATGCCATCGATCCCGTGGTTCGGCGTACGACGATGCAGTCGGCGCCGTTTCTATGGGATCAACTCGCTCACAAATATCAATTGCAGCCCGGCGAACTGCGTGTGTTGAACGAGGCCAAAGAGGCCGGTCTGAAGCATGGCGTAACCGTACCACTGTTCGGACCATTTGGACAGCTATCTGTCGCATCCTTTGCATCCAGGTTCGACGATGCCGACCCTGAGTATCGCCTCAGTCGTCTCAACGCATTGGCTTGGCAGTTTCATCATGCATTTGCAGAGATCGCGCCGTCATCGGAGGGCAGATGCCATATGCAAGTGGCCCTATCCGAACGAGAAAAGGATTGCCTCCGCTGGGTGGAAGAGGGGAAATCATCCTGGGAAATCGGAGTCATCCTGAGAGTCAGCGAGAATACGGTGAACTTTCACCTGAAGAACGCAATGCGAAAGCTAGAGACGAACAGCCGTACCTATTGCGTTGCCAAGGCGATTCGCCTCGGTCTTATCTGACGTTTTGGCGCCGCTGCCGCGTATTGACCTATGCCGAAGTCACGAGCGAGCGATCTGACCAGCGTGACAATATGACAATAGCAGCGAGGACACGTTCAGCCCAAGGTGCAAAAGATGCTGTTGCCGCGAATAGCTGAGAAGCCTGTCATCTCGATCTTCGGGAGCATAGATGCGCATCCCGCCGAGGGTTGGTCGTGTTTTCGATGCGGGAGAGGTTCGCACGATTGCCTAAATCCGACGTTGACTGGACATGACGGGAAACCATTCGCCGCATTGCTGACGCGCGTGCGATGACAGTGATCTTCAGCGCAAGCGCCACTCGTCCAATATGGGAGCGGTTTTTGGGTTTGGATTGCGACGACCCAGTCGCCTGGGATAACAGTATTGCCTGATGCAGCAAGCCCGCCCTCGCAAAAACAAGCCCCGGCCATGGGCCGGGGCTTTCGATCCGCCGTTCGTACTGCGGATCAATATTTCAGAAGAAACGGGCCGCCAAACTTATAGTTGAGTCGTGCAGTCACAAGATCGAAATCCTGGCGGATGCGATCGGTTCCGCCTGCGGGCGCGGCGAAGTGCACAGGTGCGGGCTGCATGAATAGGTGGTCGTACTCGAGGCTGACCGACCAGCTCGGCGCGAAACCGTACTCAATCCCAGCTCCCAATGCACCACCCCAAAGAATGTGGTCGCTCTTCCCAAGCTGCGCGCCCGTGAGGGTCGAGCTAATCTGATAGGTATTGCTCGTCACTGCGGCACCACCTTTGGCGTAAAATAGTACGTCGTCCACGGCATAACCGATCTGCCCCGTTACCACGCCGAACGCATCAATCTTGGTCTGGTTGATATCCGCAAACGCGACGCTGTCATTCGAGCCAGTCAAATCAGCCCAGTTCCCCTGGCCTTCAACACCAAGCACGATCTGGCCCATCTGCCTTCGATAGCCGATCTGGCCACCCACAGTACCGCCGGTCGCATCATGGCAGCCCTCAGGCGTGCCGCCATTGAAGTCCCAGCAATTCGAGCTTGAGCCCAAGCCGCCGTTCATACCGACGTAGTAGCCGCTCCAGTCGTAGATCGCAGCCGCGACACGTTGCGGAGCTTTGGCATAGAGGGGCTGGACCGGCTGCGCAGCCAGATCCGCGCCGAATGCGGGCGCCACCGCGCCAAGCGCCACAATGCTTACAGTCACAAGCAACAAGTTCTTCATTTCTACTCTCATGTCTTGAGTGCCCCGAGCCTTGCGCGTCTTAACAACATCCGCGCGAATTGCTGTAACTGCATCGCAACATTTGCGCCGAAAGGAATGCTTGAACCGAACCCTGCGTCAGGTTGCGGCGTTGCGGATCATCTTCAACTGCCTCGCAATGCTCCTTCGCGTGCGAACGTAGATTGCGTAGGCGTGGACGAAAAGCCGGCTGCTGATCTCAGCGGATGAAGCGCACCGCAAGCCACGTGATCCCCAGCCACACCGCAACCGAAAAGAGCAAAGCGCTTTGCAACGTGCTTGCTCTTATCCTGTGACGCCATCGAAGGAGCTGCGATGAGCAACCGGTGAAGCGCCGCCGCCGTACAACAGCTATCACTTCATCGTAATCTGCGAACCGGAAGTGAGAGCGATGCTTGCGAATATACGCCAGCCGCTCAGTGGGTGAGAGGCACTGTGCCCACACCTCCCATGCGTCATCATCAAAACACGCGCTATTCTCAAGGACTTCGGCGAGGCGCTCGTCAGGCTTCATGATGCATCCGCTGTACTGACTATCGCGGATCGAGTTCTAAGAGGGAAGTCTCACCTTCGAAACCTCTCAGTTTAGGTAGGCGAGTTCAGCGAATCGAACTCGGCCAGGAAGCATTTGTCACGGTCAATGCGGCGCTGATCCTGCGCGAGACGAAATTCGAAGTCGTGCGATGGCTCTGGATCTCTCTTCTCGCCCAGTGCAGATGGCCACGGGCATCGAAGCGGTGTAGATGCCGGAGGAGAGTGAAAGGTGCTCCTTGTCGGTGCTGCCGCAATCGTGCTCGCCGTCGCATTTAGTTCAAGCGTTAGCTCGCGTGCCAGACATATCTTCTCCGCGATGCGCACCAGCGCTGATTGGAATTCGGTCCGGCAATGGCTTCCGCGCATGCTAAGATCACACAAATGTACGTTGCAAGGTCCGGGGCCGGTTGTGAATCCACCGCCGTCGGCCCGATCGTCCGTGAACGGCCAACTCGCAGTCTTCACCGTCAGTGTCTCGGGTCAAATCGGCGATCAGTCACACGTTACACCGCGCTGTTGGGACTGACTCCACGCGAGCACGCGCGTGGCCTCCACGCTGCCTTGCGATTCTGTGCTCGCGAACTGACGACGGTGGGCGTTCGCCCTCGTGTGGCAGATCGGCAATTTCCTTGCTTGAGCAAGGCCGAATGCAGCATTAGGAACCACGGCGTGCGGGAACTCGGAGCGGCGGCGGAGCAGAAGTGCCGGAATGAAAGTAAGCGCCATAGAGCCGGGCGTGCTCACGTCGCTTGCGGGAACGCCAGCTGCGCATAGCGTATCCTAATCCAAAGCCGCCGAAGAAGATCATAGTGAGAAAAAGAAGCGGTGTCGTCATCTCGATGTCTAAACCGGAGGATTGCTTTGATGTGTTACGTCACACTCCCGCCATCGGTCGTTGACTAGTTGGTCGGCGCGATGCGGCGGATGCCTGGTTCCTACAACGTGACGCTACGTACGATTCAAATCCCTTCGGCTACTATAGCGCGACAATCTGGATGGGACGCACTTCCATCCTGATTGCCGCGCCGCAAGCTGCTCCCTCCCACTTGAGGTGACCTGCAGCAGCAGTGTGCGTGGAGCCAGGCATAGTATGCAGATCCGCGGAGTGGCCCACGCCGTGATCATTGCAGGAAAACGACATTCGTGATGGCTGATACCTGTGGTTTGGTCAGAGTGCTGCGCTTCTCTGGGCGGCATTGCCCCGCCCCGCCGCGGGCAACGGAGAAGACTTTCGGTCGCAGCTGAAACGTGGACGAGACTAGCCGTCTCGCGGCGCACTCGGAGTGCCGTTAGGACCTGGACTATTTGCGCGCCGCGGCGGCCGGCAGGCGGTCGCATTGCAGTGCAAGGGGTACCGTACTCATCCTCTGAGACCGAGGGCTTGAATACACGGTTCTTGACTTGATGATGCCGGAGAAGTGGTCCTGCCACCTGTCCCGCGGCCTGCCTGCTGACGAGACGAAACTGTTAGGAAAAGCAGGCTGCCTGTATACCAATCGCTGGGCGATCTCGAAAGGACCGCCGGTTCTCAAAACCAGGACGATGTCTTCTTATTACCCGATCGCGTGATCTAACTTACGCCTTATGCAGAATTCCGCCAGGTGCTAGGCGCAACCTCGATTTGATTAGACGAGTAAGAGTTGAACGTCTGATCGAGCAAATCGCCAAGAACACAGGCGCCATGAGTCGGGTCGGAGTTGGCTTCACGTGGACGTGAGCCGGATCAGTGTTGCGCAGCACAGTCCAGCTGTTGCGGGTAATGGCTTGCTCGTCCGGAAGCTCACTCACTTTCATCCTCGAACAGTATCGCTTTGGTGTGCGAGCGCTGGACATAGATGCTTTGGGTAAGATAGGCAAATCATGTTACCGCACCGAAGTAGCTCTTCGGGGTCAGCGGTAAGGGGCTGCAACTCGGGACTGACGGCGGCGACATCGCGCGCCACGCGCCACAATACTTTCGAAAATAAGACGACTGTCGCGAGATCCGAAAGGATCCCTGCACCCACGATCCGATATGACTGGATTGACCATGTCGCCCTAAATGATCAGAAGCTGGAGGTGGAGCAGGGCTTGGCGAATGGGAGCGGCGAACCGTTCCGCGCGCGGACATTGGCACAGTTGCCGTCCTCTCATCATAAATACTCATCACCGAAGCACGCGCGCAGCGGGACAATGCCGCGAGCTCATGGCGGGTGGATCCAGGTTGATCCTGCGGCCAGCGAGTTTGCCGTTGCGCTCCGTCATGCGGGATCAAGTACAATAAGAGTAAGACAACGCCGCTGAGATGAGCTGTCCCAACCTCCATGCCAGCCTTGCGCAATACCTCTCACTTCCAGGTTCCGCTCTCCCGAGTTACGTCAGCTCGCGTTGGGCTTTCCGGGCGCGACTGTGGATAGCGTTGGCGTTCGGCAGAACAAGTTGGTTCGACGCGAACGAGCCGGCATCGACCCTGTGGGGCGGCCCGCCAAGAGACGTCTAGCTACTGGCGTGCTTCGGCATTACTGCGATCGCCGGGACAGTAGACGGCAAGGAGAATGCCCACCGGCAGGCGAAGAGCGGTGCGGGTGCGCTACCAGTGACCACGTTTGCAGCCTCGATCGCAGGTCTTGGTCTACAACCTGACGCGGTGTACGATTCAAGGGATTTTAGTGCCGAGGCCGGATATCGTTCAACTGACTGGCCGATCATTTCGCGAGCTCTGAGCTCAGCTCATGTAGAACAGTGCGATGCAGCCCGTCGGATCAGCGGAAAGTCGTTGCGGAGCGCCGCCGAACGAGCTGTATGACGCGCAAGATCGTCACGCCAGCGCGAGATCAATAGCGCCGCCGACCCGATCAAACTACGCTCAAGCGCGCCAATCCGAACACCAGCGAGGACCGGAGCTTCGAGCCTGGCGTAGATCTGGTTAACGGAGAGTAGGTCGCAAACGGCCGAACAATCCTAGAACGGGCCGTGACATTGGTTGGTCTCGGACGGAGAGACCATCATGGATGCCTCTTGCAAGAATATGTTGCGCATCCAAATGCTTGCAGGATCAGTATTATGAATGGCCGGCCATTGGACGGCCTCGGTGAATGTGAGAAGTCGCAGCGGAGGTTCGATGACCCGCAGGGGCATCGTGTTTGCGAAATGGCTGACCAGTCTTGAGGGCATGCTCGCTATACGGTTGGTGCCCAATAGCATAGGCGGAATCATACCAAAACCCTGCACAGCGACCTCGGTGCGTATCTTGAAACCATGCTCGAGCAAGAGCCATTCGTGGAAGGAGGGCCTCAGGGAGCGCCCGAACTGGGCTTCCACGTGCCCGATGGACATGTACTTCTCGAACGTAAGTCGCGGCGCCAGCTGCTTGTTCATGGGGCAGCCCACGCAAACGAAAGTGTCCTCGAACAGTGCCGCCTTGGGATGCGCACTCGACATGAACATCTCCGGATACATGAGAAAATCGACTTCGCCGCGCCGGAGAAGTTCATCGGGTTCCTCTACGGGCGGCAACAACTCGAAATTGATTGTTGGAGCTTCCCGCGCGACGCGGTCCACGATTCGTCGGAGAAACACGACAGTCATGAAGTCGGACAGGATGATCCTGAATCGCCGATTCGATTGAGACGGATTGAAGCCGTCCGGAGAAATGATGGAGAGCTGAATGTGAGCGAGAGCCTCGCGAATCGGGACTGCGAGCGATTCAGCCCGCGGCGTTGGGACAAGCTTCCGGCCCCTCATCGTGAATAGCTCATCGCGAAAGTAAGTGCGAAGCCGCGCGACGGCAGCACTCATGGCAGGTTGACTTAGGTTGATGCTTCTTGCCGCCGCAGTGAGATTGCCTTGCGTCACCAGGGCGTCGAACGCGACGAGGAGATTCAGATCGAGGCCCTTGAAACGCATAATCCTGAGTGATCCACGTTATGAATGTGTTCTATCGATACAATGGATTTTACCATTTGTACCGAATGAGGATAGCAAAGGATAGTTTAGCGAGATGTCAGATCTATCAGAATGGTTACAAATCGTTGCGCGTCTCAGCCCAGCGCCAGGGATCGATCAAGACATCTGGACCGTGCGGTCGCAGTTTCGCGCGTGTTGCGCAGGTCATATCTCGGCGACCTAGCACGGTGGGAATCCGCAAATGTGGGTGGGCGTATAGGACGAGCAAACCTTCGTATGGCTTCGCCAACCCATTATATGTCGGCCGTGTACCGCCGTAGAATTGAGCGAACGCTCAACCTGGCCGTAGATCTCCGTCCAGTTGGACCCCTCCGGTTGCGGGCCCCAAATGTGTTTTGGTGGCATCCGATTGCGTCCTTGCTGCGGGGAAATCGTGCGGAACATGCAAGCGAAGGCGTCCTGGGCGAATCTGATGCGAGTTGCGCACACGATCGACGTCGTATCCATTGTGAATGCAGATCGGTCAGTGCGTGAAGCTCTGACGGATATGGTGTTTTCCGCGGGTTACGTACCCGAACCCTTCGAGAGCGCAGACGAGTTCTTAAAATCGGGCCGCCGTTTGATCACGTCGTGCTTGATCGCGGACACGCAGTCGAGCGGGATGAGTGGCTTTGAGCTTTTCCATCATCTGGCTGCATCCGGAGGCGCGATTCCCACCGTCCTTCTCACAGACAACTCCGAAGACGATATGAGGCGAGTCCTGCAAGCTGGACTCCAGTTCTTGAGCAAGCCTTTCGAGCGTAGCGAACTGCTGGCCTGCGTCAGGAGCCAGATAATGAATAGGAATTACTCTCTATGAAAATGATCGCGCCCGGATCCACACGAGGTGTTTCGGCGCGCCCTCCAGTTCGTTGGAGGCTGTGCTGGGAAAATGAGCTTCAACTTGCTGACCATATTGACTTGTCCGACTTCTTCCGGAAGACCTATGGTCCAACCGGGGCATTCAATGCAAAGCCCTTTGAATGTCATCGAAGCTGGGCCGGCGCAAGGCCTGAGATTCGGGCAATCGGCTACGATGATCGTGGCGTCGCGATTCACATCGGCGCACTGCGCCGCTTCATAAAAGTTGGTGAGGTCGATCTGCTTGTGGCTGAACTCGGATTGTACGGGGTACGCCCAGATCTCGAGGGGCTCGGCATCAGTCACTCCATCCGCGTGATGTATCCCGTATTGCGAGATCTTGGGGTGCCGTTCGGCTTTGGCACGGTCCGATCTGCCCTTCAGAAACATATTACCAGGCTGCTCGGGCGACAGGGATTGGCGACTGTTCTGCCAGGGCTCCGTGTCCGGTCCACTCGTCCGGATATCTATCTCACTGTGCCTCCGACGCGCGTGGAGGACGTGGTCGTCCTTGTTCTGCCAATTGCGAGGCCAATGAGCGAATGGCCGGCCGGTGAGATGATTGAACGGAACGGGCCAGAACTGTGACGTCCGCAGACGACGAGACTGAAGCGCGGAGCGACTACGCCGACGCCGGCGGAGAGCACTGCGTCTATCTGACATTTGATGATGGTCCCAACCCGCATTGCACGCCGGCTATCCTGGATGTGCTGGCGCAGCATCGCGCCCCCGCGACCTTCTGCGTGATCGGTGCATATGCAGCGGGTCAGCCGGAGCTGTTCCAGCGCATCATTGCAGAAGGGCACGAAATCGCAAACCACACAATGACGCACCCGGATTTATCCAAATGCATGCCGGATGAGGTGGAATACGAGATCCTCACGACGAACAAGGTCATCGGAATGGCCTGCCCCCGAGCCTCTGTGCGGCACATGCGTGCGCCGTATGGGATTTGGACCAAGGAGGCCCTTGCCGCGTCGGCGAAGGCCGAACTGGCAGCCCTGCACTGGTCAGTCGACCCGCAAGACTGGTCTCGTCCTGGCGCCGAGGCGATTGTTGCCGCGGTGATGGCCTCGGTCCGGCCGGGGGCAATCGTGCTCCTGCACGACGGGTGCCCTCCCGACGAGTTGGAACGCCGCCCTCACTCTGGTCGGCGCGACCAGACTGTGACGGCGCTCGCCCAGCTCATTCCAGCACTGCGTGACCGTGGATTTGCAATCCGGTCGCTTCCTCAAACTCACTGAATAGATCAATCCCCATGAGCCTGCTTGCCACCATCAGCACCGTTGCTGTTGCCTCCTACGCGTTGCTCTCCAGCGTCCATAAGAGTGCGCAGGCGCTTTATGCGCTGCGAACCGACGCCTCACTGCCGCCGTACGACCCGATCGACAACGGTGCTCTGCCCAGCGTGGATGTCATCGTGCCCTGCTTCAACGAGGACCCGCGCACGCTGGCGGCCTGCCTGAAGTCTCTCGCAAGCCAGGACTACCCAGGGCGATTGCAGGTCTATGTGGTCGATGACGGCTCTGCAAATGTCGGTGCAGTGGCCCCGGTCCATGGGAGCTACGCATATGACCCGAGGTTCAACGTCATTCTGCTGCCAAGCAACGTTGGAAAGCGCAAGGCGCAGATCGCAGCGATACGCCGGTCGTTCGGCGATCTCGTGCTCAACGTCGATTCCGACACGGAAATCGCCAGCGACGTGGTCAGCAAGCTCGTACGCAAGATGCAGGATCCAGCCGTCGGCGCGGCCATGGGGCAATTGACGGCCAGCAACCGGAACGACAGCTGGCTGACCCGATTGATCGACATGGAGTACTGGCTGGCTTGCAACGAAGAGCGCGCGGCGCAGACGCGCTTTGGTGCCGTCATGTGCTGCTGCGGGCCGTGTGCCATGTACCGCCGTTCCGCGCTGCTGTTGCTGCTGGACCAGTACGAGACGCAGTTCTTCCGGGGAAAGCCGAGCGACTTCGGTGAGGACCGTCATCTGACGATCCTCATGCTCAAGGCAGGGTTTCGAACCGAGTACGTTCCGGACGCCATCGCCGCCACGGTGGTCCCGGACAGGCTCTTGCCGTATCTGCGGCAACAGCTCCGCTGGGCGCGGAGCACTTACCGCGACACGCTGCTGGGTTTGCACCTGTTGCCCGGCCTGGACCGGTACCTTACGCTCGACGTGCTCGGACAGAACCTCGGGCCGCTGCTGCTCGCCATCTCATCGATTGCCGCGCTCGCTCAGCTCGCGCTCACCGGCACCGTGCCCTGGTGGACCGGTCTGACCATCGTCGCGATGACCATGATTCGATGCAGCGTGGCGGCCGTTCGTGCCGGCGAGCTTCGATTTCTCGGCTTCTCGCTGCACACCCCGATCAACATCTTCCTCCTGCTCCCGATGAAAGCCTATGCGCTCTGTACCTTGAGCAACAGCGACTGGCTCTCGCGCAAAGTAGCGAAATCATCAGACGTCGATGAATCGAAGGCCTCGATCGAAGACGCGACAACTGGACCAAGCCTTAACCCGGCATCGGAAACGCCTGGCTCAATTCGCGGGGCAGGTCTTTCGCGCGCTCCCTCGCAGCTGATCGCGTCTGATGGCATTGCGGCCGAGACTGACTGACAGCTTTGTAGGGGGATTTAGTGGTGAGCGTGGACAAGACATATCAATCGTTGCAACGGGAGCTGACTAACGATGACCCGTGGCGGCTTGACGACAATCCGTTCGAACGTGAGCGTCACACCCAATTGCTACGGCTATCGCTGTCGAACGGCGCCGTCTCAACAGGCCTCGAGGTCGGGTGCGCTGCCGGTGCATTCACAGAGAAGCTTGCTCCTCACTGCAAACGGCTCACGGTCATCGATGTTATGCCGCGAGCGATCGGTCGAGCGGTCCAGCGGACCAAGAGGTGGTCGCATATCAGCTGGGCGGCGACCGATATTCTGCAGTTCTCGACCGAAGAGCTGTTCGATCTGATCGTGGTCGCCGAAGTTCTCTACTACCTCGAAGACATGACACGGATGCGTACCGCAATCGACAAGATGGTGAACATGCTTGCTCCACGTGGGCATCTGGTCTTCGGATCTGCACGTGATGCCATCTGCAGGCGATGGGGGCATGTCGCTGGCGCCGAGACAGTCATCACGATTTTGACTGAAGCGCTCATTGAGGTCGAACGCGTGCAGTGCCAGGGGCAGTCGGCTGACGAAGACTGCTTGTTGGTCCGCTTTCGCAATCCGGAGCGATCTTCGATCCGTCCTAACGGTCGAGCTTGAAAGGAGCCACTATGCGTATCTGCGGTATCAAGTTGACGCATGACGGGGCAGTCGCTCTGATCGAGGACGGCCGGGTGGTGTTTTGTGTCGAACAGGAGAAGCTGAACAACAATCCGCGTTATCAAACCATTGACAATCTGGATGCCGTTGTTGGCGCCTTGGCGGAGCACGGGCTGGATCCGAGCGATGTTGATCAGTTCGTCATTGATGGCTGGGATGGAGAGTTCGAGTCGCAGTTTGAAGTCCTTAGTGGGACGACGACCATCAAGCTCAAGGGCGCGCCGTATGTCGAACGGCAAGGCGATAGCCCCCTGACGTCCCGCGATCGCATCGGCCTCATGCTTGATGGGAAGCTATATCCCTATCAAAGCTATCCCCATGTCACCGGGCACGTAGCATCCGCATACTGCGCCAGCTCGTTTGCCAAATCCGCACAATCTGCTTTCTGCTTGGTGTGGGACGGCTGCATGTTTCCACGCCTCTACTATGTC
Organism: Bradyrhizobium sp. 157; assembly: GCF_023073815.1. Lineage (NCBI taxonomy): Bacteria > Pseudomonadati > Pseudomonadota > Alphaproteobacteria > Hyphomicrobiales > Nitrobacteraceae > Bradyrhizobium > Bradyrhizobium sp. 157. The sequence continues at coordinate 98,859 of NZ_JADPKF010000076.1, forward strand.
GAGCCCCACGGCATCCGGTTCATCGAGTGCCTGTTTCCGATGATAGGTCACGCCTATGCGACGGCAGGACATCACTTTGGACCTTACAGGCGGGCAGACCGGACCAGCTGGGATCTCGGTATTGCCGGCAAGCTGATGGCCTATATCGCGCTGGGATCGCCCGACGAGGACAGTATTAAGACGTTTCATGAACTTTATGAGGCGCACTTTGCCACGGATGCTGAGGGCGCTTGTCCTGAGCTTGAAGAGGTCAACAGCTCACAATCGCCACTTGAAGCTTTGCACGACTTCTTCGATGCGTGCGCAATGCGATTGAAGGAAAAGCAAGCCGAAGACGTCCTTGCGTCATTTCACGTCTTTCTAGAGCGTCTGCTGGTTCGCACCATTGCTGATGTTGTGGAGCGGCATTCGGATCTTGCAGGGGCGCGTAACCTCTGCATAGCCGGCGGCTGTGGCCTGAATATTAAGTGGAACAGTGTATTTCGTGCGACTGGCCTGTTCGATGTCGTGTGGGTGCCGCCCTTTCCGAACGACAGCGGCTCAGCCATTGGTGCTGCTTGCTCTGCACTGGCGGCACAGCAAGGCTTTAGAGCTCTGGAATGGTCGGTCTACAGTGGACCGGCCGTTCGTCCCAGCGAAGTCCCGCCCGAATGGGAGGGCGCGCCCTGTACTATGGGCGAACTTGCGGCAATCCTCGCTTGCGACAAGCCCGTGGTCTTCCTTGCCGGGCGTGCCGAGCTTGGACCACGAGCTTTGGGTGGCAGAAGCATTCTCGCGGCTGCGAGCTGGGAAGGAATGAAAGATCATCTCAACGACATCAAACTTCGTGAGCATTTCAGGCCGGTAGCGCCGATATGCCTGGAGGATCGTGCGGCGGAGATTTTTAGCCCTGGAATACCCGATCCGTACATGCTGTTCGATCACCAGACGCGACCGGAATGGCGGGACAAAATTCCCGCCGTCGTGCATCTCGATGGATCTGCTCGTCTACAGACCGTTTCCAGAACCTCTCAGCATAAAGTGGCCGAGCTTCTCGTCGAATACGAGAAGCTCACAGCCATTCCGCTGCTTTGCAATACCAGCGCCAATCTGCATGGACGCGGCTTTTTCCCGGATGCTGCCGCCGCGTGCCAGTGGGGACGCGTCGATCACGTATGGTGTAACGGCCTGCTGTACACAAGAAAGCGCGCGAGGGAGGAAGCGGCGCGAACAACGTCCGTCGCGATGGCGTAAGCAAATGTCAACCGCGGCAGTCGACCTTTTCCAGGTGAGCAAGTTCTACGACGACAGGGTCGTCGTGGACGCTCTTTCGTTTACCGTCTCGCCGGGAGAGTGCTTCGGTCTGCTGGGACCAAACGGCGCGGGTAAAAGCACGCTTGCGCGTTTGATCCTGGGTGTAGCATCGCCCGATGCAGGTAAGATATGCGTGCTCGGCGAGCCAGTGCCGGCACGGGCGCGCTTGGCGCGGCGGGGGATCGGGGTTGTCCCACAGTTCGATAACCTTGATCTTCAGCTCACGGTGCGCGAAAACTTGCTCGTTTTCGGGCGCTACTTCGCCATGAGCGCGGCTGAGGTGAAAGCGGTCACGCCGTCACTGCTCGAATTCGCGCGCCTGGAGAACAAGGCGGATGCCCGCGTCGCCGAACTGTCCGGCGGCATGAAGCGACGCCTGACGTTGGCACGGGCCCTCATTAACGACCCGCAGCTCTTAGTGCTTGATGAGCCGACGACCGGCCTTGATCCGCACGGCCGTCACCTGATCTGGGAACGCTTGCGCTCGCTATTAGCGCGCGGCAAAACGATCCTTCTCACCACCCACTTCATGGAAGAGGCGGAGCGATTGTGCGACCGCCTGTGCGTGCTTGAGCACGGCCGTAAGATCGCCGAAGGTCAGCCTCACGCGCTGATCGAGCAGCAGATCGGCTGCCAAGTGATCGAGATTTACGGCGGTAATCCGCATGAACTGCTGCCGCTGGTCAGACCCCAAGTGCAGCGCGCTGAGGTGAGCGGGGAGACGCTCTTCTGCTATGTCACGGATCCAGAGCAGGTGCGCCTCCGGCTTGCCAACCGCACGGATCTCCGCTTTCTGCAGCGTCCTCCAAATCTGGAGGATGTCTTCTTGCGGCTAACCGGGCGAGAGATAAAGGACTGAACGATGTGGCAACGTTTTGCGCCGGCGCTCCCTGCTAATCCATGGAACTGGATCGCGGTATGGCGCCGCAATTTTCTGGTCTGGCGGAAAGTCGCTCTGGCATCGATTCTTGGGAATCTGGCCGAGCCGATGAGCTCTCTGTTCGGTCTCGGTTTTGGCCTTGGAATGATCATAGGTGGTGTTGAGGGGACCTCATACATCTCGTTTCTGGCGGCTGGCATGGTCGCCACAAGCGCGATGGTCTCCGCAACCTTCGAAACGATCTATGCGGCTTACGCTCGCATGCAGACAAATTGCACGTGGGAGGCAGTGCTCTGTACGCCCCTTACGCTCGGCGACATTGTTCTCGGTGAAGTGGCATGGGCAGCGAGTAAGGCCTTGCTCGCCGGGACGGCGATCACGATTGTCGCCGTCGCGCTGGGTTACGCAGAGTGGTCATCCATCCCCTATGCGTTACCAGCCATCGCCCTCACTGGCGTTACTTTCGCGAGCCTCGCAATGGTCGTTTCAGCACTTGCACCAAGCCACGACTATTTCATCTTCTACCAGTCGCTCATTCTCACGCCCATGATGTATTTGAGCGGGGCGATCTTCCCAATGAGCCAGTTGCCCGGTTCATTTCAACGCATCGCGGCCTTATTGCCGCTGACTCATTCGGTCGATCTCATTCGTCCAGCAATGCTCGGTCGGCCGGTCGACAGCGTCGGATTGCATGTGGGCGCACTTTGCATCTACGCAGCATTTCCCTTCCTCGTCTCGGCCGTGCTGCTTCGGCAGCGCCTGATGCGGTGAGAGGAACAAGACCTAAAGCGAAGCATCGCGTGTGCGAGATGAGATATCGGGCGTAACGAACTTCCGATCGCGTGCGACGCTTATGTGAGTCTCCTCACGCTAGCGATGCCTGATCGGCCCCGCGGCGACGTGCGGGCTACTCCCAAAGCAAGCGATACGAAATAGGCCAACAGGCCTCTCAGGATTAACGGAGAACAAGATGCTGTGTCTAGGATTGAGTGGCGGCCTCGACAGAGTCTATGAAAACCCCCTTGGACTACCGAACACGTTTCTGCACGACGGCGCCGCGGTACTTGTCAAGGACGGGCGCGTGATCGCTGCCGTGGAAGAGGAGCGCCTCAACCGGATCAAACATTCAAACAAGCTCCCGAGCAGTGCGATTGAATACTGTCTTGCAGCCGCGGGCGTGGAGCTTCGCGACGTCGATCGTATTGCGTTCTACGCTACTGAAGCCTATTGCAATGCGATGCTCGAACGGTTGTTCATCTCACAACCGGAAATCTCAATTCCGCTAGATGCGAATCTGCTGTTACGGCACCTTCTAGCCACGGAGTTCGGTACCCAAGTTGATCCTTCGCGGGTGTCATTCGTAGGCCACCATCAGGCCCACGCCGTGAGCGCTCTGGCGATGTCGGGTTTTGAAGAAAGCCTCGTCCTCGCGATCGACGGTTGTGGCGACTTCCTGTCGGGTCTCTTGGCGGTCGGGTCGGGCACCGAAATGATCGAAGTTATGACGTTTCCAGAGAATAACTCTCTCGGACTGTTCTATCTGGAGACGATCCGATATCTCGGCTACGGCCTGTTCGACGAGTATAAGGTTATGGGACTGGCTCCTTACGGAGATCCCGCACGTTATCGCGAGCTCTTTTCCCAATTCTATGAGCTCTCCGCAAATGGTGGCTACCGCGTTCACCTCGAACGTATCGGCCCGGCATTGCTGCGCAACATCGAGGTCCGGCGAAAGGGAATGCCGTTCACGCAACAGCATCGAGATGTGAGCGCATCGTTGCAGGAGGCGCTGGAGCGGATCGTGTTTCACATTCTGCGGCATTACCGTGAGTCGACCGGAATGAAACGGTTGTGCCTGGCTGGCGGGGTGGCCCACAACTGCACGCTGAACGGAAAACTCCTGTATTCAGGCCTGTTCGAAGACATCTTCGTGCAGCCGGCTGCGCATGACGCCGGATGCGCATTGGGCGCGGCACTGATGGTGTCGAACGAGGCCGGGCAGCCTGCGCCCCGCGAGCGGCTACAGGCGGTTTATTGGGGGCCAGATGTCGGCAGCGACGACAGCATTGAACAGGAACTGAAGGGATGGGCCGGACACCTGGAGATTGAACGAACCGCTGACGTGGCGACCAGAGCAGCCGAGTGGATCGCTGATGGCGCCGTGATCGGGTGGGTACGGGGCCGATCGGAGTTCGGCCCTCGTGCGCTCGGTAACCGCAGTATTCTTGCGGACCCGAGGCCCGCGGCGAACAAGGACCGGATCAACGCGATGGTCAAGAAGCGCGAGAGTTATCGACCATTTGCGCCATCGGTTCTGGAGGAGGATGCGGGCGCGTTCTTTGAGTTGCCGGATGGTCGCGCAGAATATCCCTTCATGAATTTCGTCGTTCGCGTGCGCGAATCCAAGCGTGCTTTGCTGGGCGCGATCACGCATATCGATGGTACGGCTCGGCTGCAAACGGTTTCCCGCACGAGCAATGCCGCCTATTGGGAACTCATCAATGCCTTCAAGAGCCGGACAGGCGTCCCGATTCTGCTTAATACGTCCTTCAACAACAATGCCGAACCGATCGTAGATTCCGTTGCCGATGCGATTACGGCGTTTTTGTCGACCGAGCTGGATGGCCTTGTGGTCGGGTCATTCCTCGTCAAGAAGCGGGCAACAACGCTCGAAAGCTGGACTGCACTCGCTGTATCACTGCCGCCCCATGTATCTCTTTACCGGGTTCGCGCTCATGCGGGCCGAGAACGCCAGGAGACAGTCTGCGAGATCCGCATGGGTCACTCCAGCCAGGACAGCGTGCGCGTCTCGCATGACCTGTTCGACATGCTGATGCAAATTGAGAAGGAAGCTGTTCTTGCCGATCTTCTCGCCAGGGTCACCTCTGACAGGACTAGGCGAGAAGCTCTCGTGAACGAACTGCGCGGGCTCTGGGATCTGCGCCGTATTCGGCTGCATCCGTCACAGACTGCGCGGTCGTAAAAGGTGAGCAATGCGGAAGAGCGCTCCTTGGACGCCTCTTGCATGACCTGCCGCGGTGCCGTGGAGGAGGGCTTGCGGGTTGATCGCCTTGCGTCCAGGTGACCAGCCGTCCATTGGCGTGGATCGGAATCGCAGATGAGTAGGTGCGCCACACAAAACTGATCTTGCGCAACGAGAAGGGTTTGATAACTTGACGAAGGAACGCTTTGTTATTTCTCGGAGGCGTACCGGCTTTGGTGATTGCCTCTGGTCGCTGGCGTCAGCCTGGTCGTACGCGCAGCGGACCGGGCGGACGCTCGTCGTTGACTGGCGCGGTTCCTGCTACATCGACCAACCGTTCAGCAATGCCTTTCCGGTGTTCTTCGAGCCGCTTGAGGACATCGCTGGAGTGCCGGTGATTTGCGATGACCGGGTCAACCAGCTCTCGTTTCCCGGACCGTTCTTCCCGCGGTGGTGGAATAGGCCATCGATCGACTGCATCAATCGTCCGGATGAGCAGATCTTCCGTGAACGTGACGAACTGACCGAGCTATTCCAGGCAAGAGAAGATAACGAAGCCAACACCATTGTCTGTGACGCTTGCCTGATGTGGCGTTGTGGCGAGGAAGCCGAACGACTGATCTTTCGGAACATCAAGCTCAGGTCTGAGATTCAAGCGCGGATCGACGCCTTGTATGAGGAACACTTTGGCGGCCATAGCATCATTGGCGTTCATGTTCGGCACGGCAATGGCGAAGATATCATGGAGCATGCGCCGTACTGGGCCGATTCGGAGCTCGCCCTTCGTCAGGTCTGCATGGCAATCCGTAAAGCCAAGGCTTTGCCATATCCAAAGCCTGTAAAGGTCTTCCTGTGCACGGACAGTGCACAGGTGCTCGATCGCGTATCGGGTCTGTTTCCCGATGTCTTCGCCGTACCAAAACGTTTCCAGGCCGATCGGGCAGGGCCGTTGCATAGTGCGGAAATGGGAATTGAAGGTGGAGCTTCCGCTCTCATCGACATGTATCTTCTTGCGCGATGCGCTACTGTGATCCGCTTTCCCCCCACCAGCGCCTTCACGCGCTATGCCCGTCTGCTCGTGCCACGGATTATTGAATTCGACCAGAGAAATCCGGAGCACTTGACCATGATCGATAACCCATACGAGCATTTCGCGGCTTCATGAAGCGCCAGAATCTGAGCCTCAGCAATGGCGGGCTAGATCATCAGCCTGATACTGCTGGCTTCGACACCATCGCGTTTCGCAACGTCTCGCAGGAACGGTGGATGGCGACTTCCGTCCGCAAGGGACGGCTGACCGGCGCACGACCACGGATGCGGTGCGGGTGGGAGGGCGAACGCCTGCGAGGCGTAGGCCAATGCCGGCGGGCGCCGGCGGCCTTGCCCCGCAATGCTTCGGGCCCTCATGTGTAAGTCGAGTCGCGCGGAAAGGTTATGGTCCTGTCATCATCCGGCCAAATCCGCCATCGCTGGCCAGACGGTGAAAAGCACGGCAATGGCGGTCCGGGTCGCCGAGGAAATCTGACGTAACAAACAGTCACGTCAGAATGTCCCAGCAGCAAGGAGGCGCGTCCGGTAGATGGATCGCCTTTGCTGGGAATCCTTTTGCGGTCAGCTCGTTTTCTGGACGACGGCCTTGTTCATGCGCCGCTCGCAGAGTCCTTTCGGACGGAGGTGTGATGAACCGCGCGGCCGGCGGCCCATCGATATTGCGCAAGAGCCGCATGTGCGGCCGCGCGTACCACGGCTGAGAGCAACTTGGACGAACTGGCTATTGTTCCTGATCTCCGCCAAAGGCAGCTAACCTATCTCGTCAAGCGCGCATGATCCACAGACCACTCGTCGAGGGCGACGCAGTCAGCTCGCCATGGGAACGCCAGCCTCTCGGCTCGAAGGCCTAGCGCACGCAAGCGTTGGACTTCAAAGTACGCACGATCGAGGCGGAACGGCGCTGCGAAGGAGGAGTCCAGGTGCTGCGTTCCAAGCTTCCTTGTCTCGTCAGCATGTTAGAGGCAAGCAATCAAATTCGCCGCGGTGCAATGATCGATGCCTTGCGTGCGGCCCGTGCCTCAATCGTAAAATGGAGCGCTCAAACTGCCGGCGTGGATGACATGGCCAAATGCGGCCTGAGGGGGTCGCCGACCGTCGTCAAGCGTGTCTTCGCGCCCTCCGCACGAGCGGAGAAGGCGACGTGGGTGGAAGCGGCCGAGCAGCCGGCGCAAGCGTTGATCGACGCCATGTTCAAGCGCAACCCTACGCTCGAGACGGAGCTCGCACAGCTTGCGCGCGGTACCTCATCCGCGCAAACTAGCGGTGCGTGAAGTCGCGGCTGATCGAGCGGAGCCAGCGATCGCCTGGGTCCGTGGTCATGCATTGGCCCGTCGCTCGGTGCACCAGGCACGATTCAAGCTTTTCGACCGCTCTCCCTAGGGAGGGTGAGCATTCAACTTGCCTCTGAGCGCCGAGAGGCCGGTTTCGGATCAACATACCAGAACGTCTCGTTACGCTAAGGTTTGGCGAGCTGCGATACACCGGTCCACTGGGGAATTCATGCAGCCTCAAGATGTGCCCGTTAAGTGTGCTTGGCAGCGTACGTGGAGCTCGCGCGAGGGATGTATCTCCCTCGAGCGAGCTGCCGTGTTTCACGTAACCGCAAAGTGCGAGCATTATCATCGCGCCGCTCGACCATAGAACGAATCGAGCGTGGCGGTAGTGCTCAGCCATCCCCGGTCAACATCAGCGACGGCTCGTCCCGATACTGCTCGATATCGCATAAGAAGAACCGTGACCCGCAGAGTGGCACGCGGACCACCGTGAGATCACCGCAAGGACCGCCACGCACCCCGTTCAGTTCAGTCTTGGACGTGAAGGTCCCCGTGGGCGCGCTGCTAATGCGTGGCACATTGCGCGCTTACGGCCCGGTTAGACCGCTCGGGTCGCGACAGCTTCGCAAGTCTCTTGGTGTTTCCTGGATAAATGGTGAGTGCGGCGATAATGCCGAGCAAAGCTGCAAACATCAACCAGAAACCCGGCGAAGCCTTGTCGTCGGTCCGATCGATCAGCCAAGTCGATGCGAGCGGCGTAAAGGTGCCAAAGAGAGCTGCGGCGAGTGCGAAGGCCAAAGAAAAGCAGGTTGTGCGAACGTGCTTCGGCACGATTTCGACCAAAGCGCCCAACATGGCGCCGCTATAGGTGCCAAAGTAGAACGAGAACATCATCTCCACTACCAGCATCTTGCCAAAGCTTGGGTCGGTCACAAGCCAAGACAACGCCGGATATACAGTCACCAAGGCAAGGCCGGCAATGGTCAGCAAGACCGGCTTCCGACCGATTCTGTCAGAAATCGCGCCGCCGATTGGGTTCCAGATGAAGTTCGTCACGGCGACCAAAAGCGTCACCAAGAGCGTGTTCTGCGAGGACAGCTGCAATACGTGCTTGCCGAACGTAGGCGTGTACACTGTGACGAAATAGAAGGTCGTGGTCGTCAGCATCGCGATCATCATGCCGAGGATGACAATGCGCCAGTTCGCAACTGTGGAGGCAAAGACCTCGCGGGCCGTTGGGTGGGTCTTCATGACCAGAAACTCCGGAGTTTCCTCCAGCGTCCGGCGCAGGAAGAAGATAAGCGGAACGATCAAGCAGCCAAGGAAGAATGGGATCCGCCAGCCCCAGGCGGCAACCATTTCGGCCGGAAGTGCTTCGCTCAAAAAATATCCGATAAGAGCCGCGACAAAGATCGCAACCTGCTGGCTCGAGGACTGAAACGATGTGTAAAAGCCGCGGTTGCCCGGAGTGGCAATCTCGGAGAGGTAGACGGAAACGCCGCCAACCTCAACGCCGGCAGAAAAGCCCTGCAACAGCCGTCCGAACAGCACGATCGCGGGTGCGGCAATGCCGATCGTTGCATAGCCGGGACAAAAGGCGATGATGACGGTGCCAATAGCCATGATCGAAAGCGTGATGATCAGGCCTTGCCGACGGCCAATCTGGTCAATATAGGCTCCAAGCACAATCGCGCCAACAGGTCGCATCAAGGCCCCCAGCCAGAACACACCGAAGGTGTTAAGCAGTGAAGCGGTTTCGCTTCCTGATGGAAAGAACGCGTTTCCGATGGCACTGGCGTAGAACCCGAACAAGAAGAAGTCGAACTGCTCGAGGAAGTTGCCGCTCGTCGCACGTAAGATGGCGCCAATGCGCGATTTGGCATTTGACGCGTGCGCGATGGACGCTGGTGACATGGCGAGTTTCCTCTCGGTTTGAAATGGCCGGTTCCGGAGAAAATCTCACGCCAGCCGAGTGCAGTTTCATGGCCGCGAATCTGCCATCAGGGCACTATCGACCAACCCGTAAGCGCCTGACGTTTCCGGCTTATTTTCGGCAATTGCCGCAAACTCGCACAGTTTTTCGGGCGTTATTCCGCTCGCGCCGCAGGAGTGACTCTCAAGCTACTGAAACTTCGGGCAATTCTCGGTGACAAGGTTGTTGTCTGTGGCGTGGCCGAATTCTCATCGAGCGCACTGACATGCAATGAAAAGGAAGGACGAGATGCATGGCATACGAGCGGCAGGGAAGAGCTCCGTGAGATATCGTGCTAGAGCAGCTCGCGAGCCTGCGATTGGGGCCGAGCTGCGTTAGCATCTCACCCCATGTCCAGCGATTTGGCCTCGATATTGCTCAAGTAACCTGAGATTTGACGGAAAAGATTTGGTGAGGGTGCTGGCGATCGAGCCCGTCCGATAGCGCCGATCGCCATGCTCGGCAAGTGCCACGTTGTCCTTCGAAGCGAGGCGCGCCTCGTACTTCGAGGGGCGCTGCGGTCCGAATGCGGTCCAAAACCCGCGCTGAGGGGGAGGAACATAGCGGGGCTCCTCAGCGATAACGGGCATTCGTTTGGATCAATCGAACAGGTTCATCTGGCTTCCACGCCGTATGAAAAACCTGGATGTTCGTCACGATTATGACCAGGTCCAAGCAATCGGAATGCCGTGATAAGTCATACGCGACTCCTTGCTTGCCGGAGGCAACGCCACGCCAGCCTCAACCTGATTGGCCGAAGATTTTGCACATGAGTCTCAGCCTCCGTAAGCAAGGGCTATGAACCGGGCAAAAACCATGCGGTGGCATCGGGCCAGGAGCTGGGCGGCACATCGTGATTCGATCTGACCGAGGCTTGTGCACATTCGGAATCTGACCACACAATTCCAGGCCGCGTCGCCTTGCCTTATTCGACGGTTACCGATTTCGCGAGATTTCGGGGTTGGTCGACGTCCGTGCCCATCAGGATGGCCGTGTGGTAGGCCAGAAGCTGCACCGGAATCGCATAGACAATCGACGTAAATGTCGTACCCATCTCCGGCAGCACAATCGTCGCGAGTGAATCCATGGATACCTCTGCGGCTCCCCGAGCGTCCGTTATCAAGATAATCTTGCCGCCGCGTGCGGCGACCTCCTGCATGTTCGAGATGGTCTTTTCGAACACCCGGTCGCAGGGAGCAATGACGATTACGGGAACGCTCTCGTCGATCAAGGCGATCGGGCCGTGCTTGAGCTCTCCGGCCGCATAGCCCTCGGCGTGAATATAAGAGATCTCCTTCAGCTTCAGTGCCCCCTCCAGGGCCAGTGGAAACGACGTGCCGCGACCAAGATATAGCACGTCACGCGATTTGGCGATGTCGCGTGCGAGCTTCTCGATCTGCGGCTCGCTGGCAAGCGCCGCTGTAACTAGCCGCGGAATTTCGATCAGCGCTCGCACGAGATCGACCTCGTCGCTCTCCGGCAATTCACCGCGCGCCTTGCCAGCAGCGACCGCAAGCGCCGCCAGGACGACCAGCTGGCATGTGAACGCCTTGGTCGAGGCAACGCCGATTTCAGGTCCGGCGAGTGTCTGCAACACTGTCCCGCTTTCGCGCGCAATGGTCGAACTCAGTACGTTCACGATCGAGAGGGTATGCAGGTCTTGCGATTTGGCATAGCGGAGCGCAGCCAGCGTATCGGCCGTCTCGCCGGACTGCGAGATGAAGATAGCAAGATCTCCCTTGCGCATCGGCGCCTCACGATAGCGAAATTCGGAGGCGACATCGAGCTCGACCGGAATACGAGCCAGCCGCTCGAACCAGTATTTGGCGATATGGCCGGCGTAGCCTGCCGTACCGCAAGCCGTGATCGAGATATGTCCGATCTCGTTGAAGTCGAACGGAAGCTCCTGCGGCAGTGCCACGCTCTCGGTGGCGATATCGACGTAATGCGCCAGCGTCTGCCCGATCACCTCTGGCTGTTCGTGGATTTCCTTCGCCATGAAGTGGCGGTAGTTTGCTTTGTCGACGAGAACCGACGACGCGCCAGAATTCACCACCTCCCGGCGGACAACTGTGCCTTGTGCGTCGTAGACCACGCTGAAGTTGCGGTTGAGCACAGCCCAATCGCCGTCCTCAAGGTAGGTGATCAAGCCGGTAAGGGGCGCGAGCGCGATGGCATCCGATCCGAGATACATTTCGGCTTCGCCATGCCCGATCGCGAGTGGTGAGCCCTTGCGCGCACCGATCATGAGGTCGTGTTGACCCTTGAACAGGATTGCAAGCGCAAACGCGCCGACTAGCCGCGGCAGCGACGCTTTTACTGCCTCCTGCGGCGAGCAGCCATTTTTCAGATAAAAGTCGATGAGATGCGTCACCACCTCGGTGTCTGTTTCAGAGGCGAAACAGGCGCCATGCTGTTTTAGCTCCGCGCGCAGCTCGCGGAAATTCTCGATTATGCCGTTATGGACGACTGCAACATTGTCCGTTGCATGCGGATGAGCATTGTGCTCCGTCGGCTTGCCATGAGTAGCCCAGCGCGTGTGCCCAATCCCGACATGGCCTGAGAGCGGATGGCAGCGAACGCGTGTCTCAAGGTTCCTCAGCTTGCCCTCGGCGCGTCGAAGCTCGATTTGGTTTCCTTTGAGCGTTCCGATGCCCGCTGAGTCGTAGCCGCGATATTCCAGTCGCTTCAGTGAATCGATGAGACGATCCGCGACCGGACCGCGCCCCAAGATGCCGACAATTCCGCACATGCTAATCAGTTTACCTCAAGTTCAAAACAGAGCGTCCCGCAAGGCGCGCCTGACCAATTCGCTCGCTATAGTTATCGGCCAGTCTAGCCGTGCCTGCCCTCCATCGGGCACGCGGCACCCGGAGGTGCGCGAGCTCCAAGCAACACGTGGAGCCCTGTCGAATTCGCCGGAAAATCCTAAAGCAACTTTCTGGCAATCGGACAATGAGCGCCGTCAGCAGTTAGCAGCTGCATGAGTCTCTCGTTTTGTCCGATGTACCCGATACCGCCAAGAAGGCCTGGTAGGTCTGCCGCATTCCATCTACAAGCCATGTCCTCGCGCGCCAGCCGAGGCTTGCGAGACGACTGACGTCGAGCAGCTTGCGCGGCGTGCCGTCGGGGCGCGAGGTGTCGAAGGCGATCTCGCCGCTGTAGTCGACGACCTCGGCGACGACACGGGCGAACTCGGCGATGGTGATATCCTCGCCGGTGCCGATATTGACCAGCTCCGCGCTCGAATAGCTCTTCATCAGGTGCACGCAGGCATCCGCCATGTCGTCGACATAGAGGAACTCGCGCCGCGGCGTGCCGGTGCCCCACACCGCGACACTCTTTGCGCCGGTGACCTTCGCCTCGTGGAAACGGCGGATCAGCGCGGCAACGACATGGCTCAATTCGGGATGATAATTGTCGCCGGGGCCATAGAGATTGGTCGGCATCACACTGATAAAGTCGCTGCCGTACTGGCTGCGATAGGCTTCCGTCATCTTGATGCCGGCGATCTTGGCAATCGCATAGGGCTCGTTGGTCGGCTCGAGCGGGCCTGAAAGCACCGAATCCTCGCGCAGCGGCTGTCGGGCCAGCTTCGGATAGATGCAGGACGAGCCCAAAAACATCAGCTTCTCGGCGCCGTTTTGATGCGCGGCCTGGATCACGTTCGCGGCAATCGCGATGTTGTCGTAGATGAACTCGGCGCGCAGCGTGTCATTGGCGACGATGCCGCCGACCTTTGCGGCGGCGAGGAAGATCACTTGCGGCCGCGTTTTCGCGAACCAGTCGAACACGGCGGCCTGGTTGCAGAGATCGACCTCGCGCCGGTCGACCGTGACGAGCTGCACGTCCTCCCGCGCGACCCGGCGCACCAGCGCACTGCCGACCATGCCGCGATGACCTGCGACGTAGACGCTTTTGCCCTTCAGCTCAAACGGTGCGTTTGCCATCGGCCGCCTCTCGTTTTGCTTCCGCCAGATCGCTTGCCATCATCTCCTCGACGAGCTGGGCAAAGCTGCGCTTCGGCTTCCAGCCGAGCAGCTGTTGCGCCTTGCTGGCGTCGCCGACGAGGAGATCGACTTCAGTCGGACGGAAATAGGTCGGGTCGATCTTCACCACCGTCTTGCCGCTCTTGGCATCGATGCCGGTCTCGTCGACGCCGGCGCCGCGCCATTCGATGCGGCGGCCAACCTGCGCAAAGGACAGCTCGACCATCTCGCGCACCGAGCGCATCTCGCCGGTCGCCAGCACGAAGTCGTCGGGCTTGTAGGCCTGGAGGATCATGTGCATGCCCTCGACATAATCCCTGGCATGGCCCCAGTCGCGCTTGGCCGAGAGATTGCCGAGATAGAGCGTCTGTTCGAGCCCGACCTCGATACGCGCGACGCCGCGCGTGATCTTGCGGGTGACGAAGGTCTCGCCGCGGATCGGGCTCTCATGGTTGAACAGGATGCCGTTGCTGGCGAACATGCCGTAGGCTTCGCGGTAGTTCACCGTGATCCAGTAGCCGTAGAGCTTCGCCACGCCATAAGGCGAGCGCGGATAGAACGGCGTGGTCTCCTTCTGCGGGATCTCCTGAACGAGGCCGTAGAGCTCGGAGGTCGAGGCCTGGTAGAACCGGGTCTCCTTCTCCATGCCGAGGATGCGGATCGCCTCGAGCAGCCGCAGTACGCCGATCCCATCGGCATTGGCGGTGTATTCGGGGCTCTCGAAACTGACGGCGACATGGCTCTGGGCGGCGAGATTGTAGATCTCGGTCGGCCGGATCTGCTGCACCAGGCGGATCAGATTGGTCGAGTCCGTCATGTCGCCGTAGTGCATCAGGAACGGCACGTCCCCGAGATGCGGGTCCTGGTAGAGATGGTCGACCCGCGCGGTGTTGAACGAGGACGAGCGCCGCTTGATGCCGTGCACGACATAGCCGAGCGACAGCAGATGTTCGGCGAGATAGGCGCCGTCCTGTCCAGTCACGCCGGTGATTAGAGCGACCCGCCGTTTACTCTCTTGGTTTGACAAATCGTTGCTCTGCGCAGGCTAATGTCGGTCCCCGATCGACGACGTCAATCGCGTCTGGCCTCTTCGAATGCGGAATCGTCACGCTCTCGAACTGCCGAGTTCTGGACTCTGTATAGGCATTGCATCGATCGCTCAACTGTACGGAGGTAAACCTTCCACATCGAAAGGGGTTGAAGGACTATACGAAAGTTTGTAGTCCGGAAGATTTCGTTCGGCCTTCGTCACGCGTTTCTCGGCGTGGGTGCGACCAATGAAATTGCGGCGCGGATAGGAGATAAGCAGACCCGTTTGGCCGAGAAGCGTTCCACAGTCCCTGCGTGCTCAACTCGCGCGTCGAGCCAGCGAGTTTCCCTCATTTCGTGTCCTTGCCTAAGAGTTTTCCAGTCTTGCTGTTCATCCAGTGCAACTGCGAGCAAGCCGGGCAAACAAAGCATTGAAATTCGTTCTCTGTCGCGCAGTACTTATCATCCCTGAACAATCATGTTGGTGATCTGGCAAGCAAAAGTGAAGGCGCGCATATTGACTCTGTGCTGTTTGAGTTCACAGAAAAGCGCTGCATGAATGAGGCCAGTGCACCTGGTATACGGGACCTCAAGGGGATTATCGCGACGATCAGTGTGCCCTGTGCCCCCGAAGGACGAATTCAGTAGCGAAAAGCATCTGGCGGTTCATTGCTCGCGAGTGGCCACGGAATCAACAACAATGGTGCGTCTAGCGCGCGGACGATATGGCTCAGAAGGTCAGTCCTCGGCTCGGCGACCATTCCGCCGGGGGTCTTTTCCGCGCTCGCAAGCATGTCTTTGGACCGGCGGTACTATGACCAGGCAAAGCCCGCATGTGCGTGAACAAGCCGGCTTGAGCACGTGCCGCTGCCATCGAAACTGGCGGTTTGCTGGTCCCGAGCGCCCCTTCTCTTATCGATGCCCGCGGCAAAGTCCCGGTTCTTGAGCAAGCTTTCTGCGGACACCAGCCTGAGCTGACGGATCAACTGCGTTCTACCTCAATTATCACATTTGATTTGCAGCCCCTCGGCAGAAAGAAGTCGGATGAGCTGCTCGTGGAGAGGTCGACCCGGGCCTTTAAACCACGTGCTCCTGCTCGAATGCGCCGAAAGAGCGTAAGCTTTAGAGGCGCGACCTCGAAATGGATCGCCGGCTCATCGGGTTCGAACGCGGCGTTGCGCTCAATCAAGGTGCCCAGATCAATCTTCAGTCGCTCGCGGGACTTCCACATCATTTCTGTTCCAACGCGCTCACATGAGATTCTCAATACTCGTTCGTCAGGTCTTGATGGGCCTCATTGCCTGGACCGGCGTTCGGCCCTGGGGCAATCGTCAGGCATGCACGTCGAGCAGATCCAGCTCGCGGATCTATCGGCAGCTCTCTTGCTGCCGCGTTGACCGCTGCCCATGCCTAGCAATTGCGCGCGCTCGTCTCGGATTACTGTTGGTCATCTAGTCTGCTTCCCTTCAACGACGCTGCGTCCGTCCGACCATGGCATGACGCGCATTCGGGAATGGTGATAAGCGCACCATGATGACAGCTTTTGGCGAGGTCCCGTCACAACGGGTTCGCCGCACATATACGCGGTTCCAGGATCGCCATTCTTAAAGCCAACAATGGCCCGGCATTGGCCCTCACAGTGATCGACGAGCAAGACCCTGTTGGATCCATCGGGTCCTCTCACATGACCGCTCCGGGATACCGCATCAATCTCGCGGCGGCTGGTTGGGCACTCAGTGCCCGCAAACGTATTTCGAAGCCTCCAAGGCTGGATTGGTCCTTCTTACATGCGGGCGATCTTGTCTTCATACGGCTCGGCGATCTGCGTGGACAGGACAGAACAGCGTTCTTCGCAGTGAGCGCGATCCTCAGCCGCTTTGGCAGAAGACCTCTCATCGCAAGCGATCGTCCTGCTCCGCTTTAGCACAGGAATTCTGAAGCGACCGAACATTGGTGCTCCCTAGCTGGGCACTCTACAATCTGACGCTACGTACGGTTCAATCCCCCCTGCGGGCTTATCGCGTGAATATGTCGAACTCGTATTCGTTCGCCAGGAGCCAGCCGCAAGGCGAGGAGGCGGGAGGCGCTTCACCAAGGCAGTTGGCTTTCGGTATTCGTCGTCTGCGGAACGCGCAGCTCGGGTCCGCTCGAGTCTGCGCGCATAGCTACGCCCAGCTGTGAGGCTGCTCGTCGCTGGCCACGAGTGACCAAGCGAATCAATCAAGTTTACTTGAAATGTGTGGATAGGAGCTGCTCGGCGCCTGAATCAATCGTCCATGGCTAGAATGCTCTCTCGAGTCTGAGCGAATTGGCTTTGTCTATCCAGCCGAGCTCTCCCGCTGTCACCATCATAATGGGGCTGCTTCCCGGGACTTGTCGGTGCCGCGGCGGCTGAGCAGAATAGGAAACGAAATCAATCGGCAGCGCGTTAATCTGGTCAATGAGCCAAACTCCCGTCAAGGCACCCAACAGTGACTTCGCCGTTCTAGATAACTTTGAACTATGGACCTCGAAAGGCGCCGTCAGGTGCAGGCCGCGCTAGGTTGATCATCGCGGGTTCGATACTTGTGGGAAGATCTGCCGGGCGTCATACGTTGGAAGCCCGCGCCTAAGCGGTACTCAGCCCTGGTCCCGTTGAGAGCATCGCGGCTTGGGTCCAGATTGGCGCGTTGCTACAATCGTTGTTGGTATCAAAGAGTTGCTATGGCGACTGCAACTCCAGATCGGCCGGGGGAAAGACGGCGGTTTTGCAGGCAATCAAATAGCCGTTGGAACGAGCGGCGCAGTTGGCCATGCTCTCTGATGGGCGGGCGGGGCCTCGTAGCGGCGCCGATCGGCGTCCTCCCATTCATCTTGAGGCGCGAGCGATTGTTAGGCCGGCATTCTCCAGCGCATCCAAAATCCTGTCAGCAACCGCCCGCGGATCGCGCTCGTCCTCTATGCTCACGTTACAGGCCAAGGTAGCTGCGATGATCGCGTGCGCTGTTTTGCGCTGGAGGCAATCGTACTCGGCATACTCACCGCAAGTATTGCAGTTGATCACTGGTCGGCCGCTCCAGGGATCGTGCATTGCAATCTCGCACCAGTTATCTGTGTGACATTTCGGACAGAGCATAGATCGAGATTTCCTTGTGGTCTGACCTCGCGCGCTCCATGGCCATCAGTTGAACGACTGCTTGGTAGCCAAAGCTGCAGAAGTCATTGCTACTCCGGAGGCCGTGTTGCCCGTCTTTGGATACGAAAAACATGATGGAGGCGGCGACGGAGGCAATCCAGGTACCCGAAGGGGGCTCCGGCATGAGCGACCAGTTGACGCATCTCTGGCGAGAATGCTGGCAACCGTGTATGCCTACAGCTACCTGTTTCGGCGTGAGCAAGCTATTGCAGGTTCGCCGCGGCCGCATCACGGCTACGTAAGATGAGTATGGCCTCCAACTTCCATTCCACTCTGAGCTGCGAGGCCCCGATCTCCGGACAGCGACCTCTGCGTGAGCAATCTGTCAAATCGGGCAATCGCCACGCGACGATGCTGCTCCGATCTTAGCATCCGGTTCTCCTGCAGCCTGGCTTCATCGCGACACGTTGCAATGATTCGCCGAGGCGGCCTCACTGCGGCGTCCGGGACAACGCGGGCGTTCTGCAATCTGGGCGCCAAATGACACACTCAAAATTGTGTCGCCCGGAAGCTGTTGTACGGCCAAGCACGCTCGCCAGCTGTAAGAAGACCCTACAATCTGACGCTACGTACGATTCAAGCCTAATGTCGAGAGTCGCGCATTTCGAGCGCCTCGCCGCGCTTGCTGCGAGCGGCTTGTCGCATCTCAGACATTAACAGAGCGGTCGGCAGATAACGGGGAAAATGAGGTGCTTTTGCGAAAGCCAGCCTACGGGATCTTACGTAGGGCATGTGTCGTATTTTCTTGATCTAAAAATTGCATCGTCTTCCGCATGAAGCAAAAAAAGCTGTTCTCAGACGCCAAACATTGGCGAGGCCGTGCTGAAGCGACGCGAAGAAAAGCGGAGTCGCTCGAGGACGACACATCCAGATGCAGGCTCCTCAAGGTCGCTGAGGAATATGATAAACTGGCTCGCCTCGCGGAGGGGCGGCAAAGAAATGAGGTTGACGGGCAGTTCTGATCGCCACCGGAGCGGACGGTTGCACCGATCGTCAACGCGTTGTGACCGCGGCGCGGGTGTCTCTCCGTTGGAGCTCACAGCCCGCTAGGGCTGAACTGCGAAACTGCGTCATGCGGTAAGCCCAATGAGCGAGGCAGCTGAACGAGTGCGGTCCCGCGCGTCCGAGCCTCTGACCATGAATCCATTCTGAGTCACAGTGGCCGGCCACATAGATGACGCATTGACGGTGTCTCAGGCGGCAAGCCGGCTAACCGCTAGACATGAGAAGGAATGAGATGAAAGCCGCCGTCAGATCGTCGAATTAAAAGCCTTTCACTCGATTAACTGGCGAGGCATTGGCGTCGCTTTGCATCATGTGCTGAAGCCAGCGACGTTTGTTTGGATGACAAAGTAGCCGGTTCGCCGGATCATGCTACGCGAATTGGCTTCCGCCGCCATTTTGGCTGTGAGGCGTTTCAGTCGAACTGGCATCTTGCACCAAGCACGGTTAGCTCAACGCCATACGTTGCGGACTTGTTTAGGCGAAGAGGCAAGCAGAAGCTCCTGCTGGCACGGCTTGCCAAGACAAGCCATCGTAGATGTCTGCGCAGATTGTCTGCATGAGGCCAAGTTCGCAACGAAGGCGCGAATGACGAGAAAATTGAAGAGAGATCAGATGTCGAAAGACAAATCCAAGAGAACTCCCCGGTGAACGATGCGGACAGAACCGATGTTCTTCATCCAAGTAAGTTCGGTGCAGATGATCAGCAGTAGTTGGGGCTGCCCATGCCAGGGTACCAGCCGTTCGATGTGCGAGTCGGACAACACGAGTGGTGCCGGATGCAACTCTATCGGCCAAAAGAAGAAGGAGGACGCATGAGGAAGCAAAGTGTAGAAAGACTCGAAGCGGGGCGCGTCCGCGATGGCCGATTCGCCACCGCACCGGGGTCTGGTCCTTCCGGTCTCTTCTTCGTGCAGGGGCCTTGTGGCTGCCAACTCAAGATCGTCGGCTTCGTCCGTCCGGGATGGGAGCATGTCTCTGTGTCGACGCCACGGCGAGTATGTGAACAATAGTCGCTACTGCCTGCATCTCTGGAGGCCGACCCGTCAGGTCATTCCGATGCCTCCGGCAGCCTTCGTGGGCATCGTCGGGCTCGGGCCGTCTGAAGCGGCAATTCTGTTTGCGCAGATGAGTGCGACGTCTTAGCGGATCTCGCCGCGTCGATGCCAAGTCGGGCGGCGGCGACGTGATCGAGAGTCCAGCGGAGTTGCTCACCGCAGCCAGGGGCGACGAGCGCAGCGGCGAGCGAGCCTAGGTGGCCACAGGCCCGCCAAGGGCGCGCGGGCCGCTACTCTGCGCGCCAGAGCCCAACCCGCTGCGCTTCTGAAGGCGGCGGGAGGCAACGCTCGCAGAGTCGGCTCGTCCGGGCCACCGTTTATTGTGCGGAATGTGACGCGCATAACCACACCATCGAGGAATCGGCCAGGTGAGCAGATCCGTCGATCCGTTATACACGGCGCGCGGCCAAATACATTTGTATCAGGAGAGGCTCCTACGGGGCGCAACTACCGTACGCATCGGCTAGTTACCTGCGGTACCGGCCGGCACGGCCCGTTTACGAATTTCACTGACGCTCAACGTCGGAGAAGATGAGGTGCGTGCGATGCTCGATGCCTCGCTGAGGAGACGAGGGGCGGACCTCGATGAGTCAGCGGATCGTGGTGACCGGCACAGATACAGGGGATCGGCAAAACTGTTTTTCGGCAGGCCTTGCCCATCTTCTCGGCGCGAATTACTGGAAACCAATTCAGGCCGGTGTTGAAGGAGAGATCGATAGCCAGCAGGTCGCACGACTGAGCGGTCTTCCGGCCGATCGGATCGTTCCGGAGCATTACCGCCTTAAAAGGCCCGCTTCCCCGCATCATGCCGCCGAAATAGACGGAATTCGCATCGACCCCGATTCACTCGTCCTGCCGCATACCGGGGAGCGACCGCTCGTCATCGAAGGCGCTGGCGGGCTGATGGTGCCGCTGAATTCTAGCGCACTCTACATCTTATATCTTCGAGCGGTGGCGACTTCCCGTCGTGCTTTGCGCGGGCACGCTACTCGGGACCATCAATCATTCCCTGCTCTCGATAGAGGCCTTGCGAAAGCGCCAGATCGACATTCTTGGGATCGCATTCATCGGGGAAAGAAATTCTGAAACTGAGAGCGCAATTTGTGACATCGCGCGGGTGCGTTGGTTAGGACGGCTGCCCTGGATTTCTCCGTTGACGGCAGACAGCCTACGGGATGTCTTCAAAGGCTCGTTTGTTCCCGGCGATTTCAAGCCATGAAGCCAAACAAGAGGCGGCCAATTTGGCATCCATTCACGCAGCATGCTCTTCACAACGAGATGACCAAGGTTGTGCGTGGCGACGGTGCTTATCTCTACACTGCGGATGATCATCGAATCATAGATGCAATCTCATCCTGGTGGGTCGTCACTCACGGCCATTGCCATCCGCAGATCGTGAGCGCGATTCAGGAACAGGCCGGCAAGCTGAACCAAATCATTTTCGCCGGCTACACGCATGATCCGGCCGAGGAAGTCGCTCGGCTCCTTTTGAAACTCACACCCCGAGGCTTGGACCACGTGTTCTACTCGGACAGTGGCTCAGCCAGCGTGGAAGTCGCCTTGAAGATGGCGCTCGGTTATTGATGCTGTGGACGGCTCCTCCACCGGCACATCGGTGGCATGGATGGGGCGCTGTTAAGGCTCCCACGATTCGGAGGAGCGAGCCATGCAGACGATGACGACAATCGGTTTAGATATCGCCAAGTCGGTTTTCCAGGTTCACGGCGTTGACGCTGGCGGACAGGTGATTGTTCGCCGGCAACTGAAACGTCGCTATGTCCTGACGTTCTTCCAGAAGCTGTCGCCATGTCTTGTTGGTATCGAAGCCTGCGGCTCGGCGCACCATTGGTCGCGCGAGCTCCAGGCACTGGGTCATACCGTGCGGTTGATGCCGCCGGCCTATGTGAAGCCCTACGTCAAGCGGCAGAAGAATGACGCGACTGACGCAGAGGCCATTTGCGAGGCGGTCACCAGGGCCAACATGCGGTTCGTGCCGACCAAGACCGCCGCGCAGCAGAGCGGTCTGGTGCTGCACCGCGCCCGCCATTTGTTCGTCCGCCAGCAGACCTCGGTGATTAATGCAATCCGGGCCCATCTTGCCGAGTTCGGGATCGTTGCGCCGGTCGGTCGTCACGGTGTCGAGGAACTGCTCAATGTCGTCACCGATCCGAACGACAAGCGAGTTCCGGACATAGCTCGTGCGTGTCTTTCGGCACTCGGGGATCAACTGCAAAGCAACAAGCAGCAGATACTGGAGTTCGACCGGCTGATCAGGGCCTGGCACCGATCCAACGAGATGAGCATGAGGCTCGAGGCAGCCCCCGGCGTCGGTCCGGTACTGGCCACCGCTTTGGTCGCTGCCGTTCCTGATCCAAAGTCCTTCCGATCAGGGCGCAACTTCTCGGCCTGGATCGGTATGGTGCCGAAACAGCACTCCAGTGGAGGCAAGAACAGGCTCGGCAATATAAGCAAGCAAGGTGACCGCTATCTGCGCGGCCTGTTCGTGGCCGGCGCGCTTTCTGTCATCCGCTACGCCAAGGTCCATGGCACCAAACATCGGCCCTGGCTTACGGCGTTGCTGGCCAGGCGGCCGACCAAGGTTGCGGCTATCGCGCTCGCCAACAAGATCGCGCGGATGGTCTGGGCTATGATGGCCACGGGCGAGCGATACAAAGAACCCGTCGCGCTTGCGCGATAAACAAGATCGCGCCGGGCAACTGGCGTGATGTGAAGGTTGGGAGGGCGAACAGCACGTAATGCAGAGCCGGTCGATCCGGCGATCAGGACAACCCACATGTGCCAAGGCATTCTTGAATGCGAGCTGTTGGTAGGGACCTGATCCGCGGAGGGCAT
This sequence comes from Bradyrhizobium sp. 157, assembly GCF_023073815.1. NCBI lineage: Bacteria > Pseudomonadati > Pseudomonadota > Alphaproteobacteria > Hyphomicrobiales > Nitrobacteraceae > Bradyrhizobium > Bradyrhizobium sp. 157. The sequence goes on from NZ_JADPKF010000076.1 coordinate 121,417, forward strand.
TATGGCCAGCGGTCAAGTGAACCGCATCAAAAGGCCGAACACATGGCTGCAACGACCAATGCTGCAAAACCGTGAAAGAAAGCTCTTGCCAAACCGGAGCCGTCCACACATGGCACAATATAGGCGAACAGCGAACACGCATCGTTGTCATGCAGCACTCCTATCACGGGGACACGTTCGGTGCGATGTCAGTTGGTGCCCGCGGTGTCTTCAACGTGGCGTACGGACCACTCCTGTTCGACGTGACCTCAATCCCGTTCCCTGCGAGCGGTCGTGAGCGGGCGACACTTGATGCGCTTGAGTCAGCATGTCGGAACGAAAATCCCGCAGCCTTTATTGTCGAGCCTCTGGTGTTAGGGGCAGGCGGAATGCTGATGTACCCAGCTTGGGCGCTAAGAGAGATGAAGCGGATCTGCGAGGCGTCGGACGTCCTGTTCATTGCCGATGAGGTCATGACGGGCTGGGGCCGCACCGGAACAATCTTCGCCTGTGAGCAGGCCAATGTTGTGCCAGATATAGCGTGCTATTCGAAGGGTCTCACGGGAGGGGCGCTGCCGCTCGCGGTGACACTCTGCCGGGCAGAGATTTTCGATGCCCATTATTCAAAAAACCGTACGCGCACATTCTTTCACTCGAGTTCGTATACGGCAAATCCGGTGGCCTGTGCCGCCGCCAAGGCTAACCTGGATCTGTGGAAAGACCAGGAATGTCACCGGCGCATCGCTGCGGTCGCAACCATGCAAGAGCAGGCAATTGAAGCATTCCGCGCCGATCCGCGCTTTGCAAACGTTCGCCGTAGCGGCACCATCACAGCACTCGATCTGAAGACGAGAGATACCGGCTATCTCGCAGGCATCGGCCGGAGGCTTCACGCCTTCTTTAAAGACCGTAATCTCTTGCTGCGCCCACTCGGTAATACGATTTATGTGATGCCGCCATATTGTGTAACAGCAGGTGACCTGGACGAAATATATGCAGGCATCTGTGACGCTGCCGATGCGCTGGCCTGAAGACGCACGCGGCAGCGCAAGATCAAGGATCCTGAGCTGTCGTCGGCTTCCCGAACGACTTGAGAGAGCCTTGCCATAGACCTACGAAATGGACGATTGTGACCTCGCATCTGCAATGTGGGTGCTGCCGGCCGGGCGAGATCGCGGGCTTCGCCGGGCCGGTCCACAGTGTCATCGCGCGTCGGTTTCAGTCCGATCGCGTCATTGCGATTGGTTGCGTGTTCATCTGTGTGGATGCCTGCGCGAATTTGGTACAAAGTCATGAAGTTATGCGTCCATTGGTGACGGCCTGTTGCGGAAGTTCCGCCGTTATTTCGATTAGAAGAGATTGCCTGGACGGCAGGTCTTATCAAACGTCTACCGACGCGAAGATGCTGGACACGTCATCCGCATTCCGGAGTTTGCGGCAGCCGTGCGAGCGCTGGTGCATCTTTCCTATTTCCCTCGCCTGGGTCGCGGTCGTTTGCGGAGCCTGCAGTCCGCCGAAGCCGCGGCTTTAAGCGCTACAAGCCCATTCTTGTCAGCAGCGAGAGGTAATGGACATGCCGCCTTCAGGGGCCGACAGCGGCTTTGACACGTAGATCGCAGCCTCATAATCACATCCACTGTCGCCGCTCGCGTGCGTCGTCTCCAGGCCGCCGTTTTGACGCGCAGAATGTTTGGATAGTCAGTCCCAGAACCACCGCGCACAGGACATCTTGAAAGATCTTGTTTTCTGACCGCCCAATCATTGGAAACTTTGTGCTTCCGACTTCTCAGTGACGCGCCTTTTCGGCCTCCCTAGTGACAGATACCTTTTGCTCTTCCAAGGGGAAGGCAATTTCCAGAGACATGCGGGGCCGGATCAGATCGACATGAACCACATTTCGCAGCTGTGGTTGAACGCGTCACGATTCCAGTTCTGCAACGATACAAGGAGGAAAGGCGCGCCATCGTCATGACGACGGCTTATGATGCGGTAACGGCACGTATCGCCGATCCTGTCGTCGAGGTCATTCTTGTCGGCGATAGCGTCGGCAACGTATGCCTTGGGTTTGATGACCACTTTACCGGTCAGCATGGCGATGATGAATCACCACCTGGAGGTGGTCGCGCGAACAAGGCCTCGCGCCCTGCTTGTAGCTGACATGCCGTTTCTCACTTTCATCTCAGTCCCGACGACACGACACGATACGCAACGCTGGAGGCGTCCTGCAGCGTGGCGCAGACGCCGTCAAGCTTGAGGGAGGGGGTAAGCGTGTCGAGATGATCCGAGCCTTGGTGAATTGCGAAATTCCCGTGATGGGTCATCTTGGTCTCACGCCACAAAGCGTCAACGCGATGGGTGGCTTCAAGGGGTCGGAACGCGGACGATGCCCTGCGTCTGCTTGACGATGCGCACCAGCTACAGCAGGCCGGATGCTTTGCTCTTGTCCTCGAAGGTGTCCCGGCCGAGCTCGCTGCGCGAGCGACTGAATCTCTGAGCACAACAGGCTCGCGATGAGCAATCGCATCGCCATCTCATCGAACAAGAACGGCTTGTTCGTTGCTGAGGGGCTTTTACTTCGGGCAGCTGCGGGCCGAGACGGAGATTCGAACGACTGGGACGTCTCGGGTTCAGTACGGCACTCGAAGAAACATCTCGCCGAGTGTGATTGGATTAGGTTCGATCGCCAGATCTGGGTCGAAAACCGGCGGCTAGACGACTGGTGCAGCGAAGCTATCTCACGACAGATCTTATTTGGATGGACGCAATGGGCTGAGTTCGCCGGTGCCATACAAACCCTGAGCAATACACGCTTCGATGGGGTTGCTCTTAAGCCGATCACCGGCTCGACCGGCGGCACGCCGTCGCCGCCGGATCTGGGTTCGAAACGCTATTCCGACGGCGTCATAAGTCGATGCTATCGCAATACCCTGCCGTACTCAAACAATCAAATGCATACAGCTAGTTCATTGCAGGTTTGGCTTGCGGAAGACCTGAGCGTGGCGGCATTCCAAGGACGAGCTGAGACAGATATGGAACGCCGCGAACAATCGAGCGCACCGTTAGCGCGATCGCAATAATTGCGGCCCCGAGCATACCCGCGATGATCAACCGGGTCGTGAGATCCCAAAGTTCTCCGAACTGTACGAAATCCATGAGACGGAACACGGTACCCTGGACCAGGTAGAGCAGCAGCGTGGTCTGGCCCAACTCCACAGCGATAAAGCGGGCCATTCGATTTGAATGGCCAACGCTCCAGCATTGCAGCAGGAGTTCGATAGCGATTGCTGAGGCAGCTGCAGAGGCAACAAACATCAGAAGCACGTTTTTAGCCGACCGAAAATCGTGAATTACCCCAAGATTATTGTAGACATAGGTGTCCTTGCCCCAAGCTAGAAAGCATACGCAAGTCACTATCGAGAGAAATAAAATCAGGAGCGGCTTGTGATGTCGCAATGTACTCGTCCATCGTTCTCTCGATTGAGCAAGCAAGAAGCCGAAGCAGAAGAACGGGTAAGTGAATCTGATCAGGGGTGATATGGAGAATGTCAGAGGCGCGAGTGCGACCAGTATGGCTAAGCCAGATATGACCCACGATTGGTGGTTGAGCCTGATAGAAATCTTGATGAGAAGGTAGGAAACAAACGTCGCCCAGATGAACCAGTATGTGCCAGCGAAATCGTCTACTAATTCCAAAAGTCCGCTCGTTAGGCTGGTAGCGCGCCACAATGCCGCCAGCTTAGCTGTCTCCATGAACGTCCACCAAAACAGCATCGGCAGCAAGAGCTGCTTCGCACGGTCGCTGGCGGCTCGAGTGAACGACTTTTGCAGCAGCGATCCAGAAGAAAGATATCCGCTTATCGCCATAAAGAGTGGCATGTGAAACATATAGATCGATTTGTAGTACGGCGAATACCAAAACCCGTCGTCTCGGTAGATGACATACTGAATCAGGTGCCCAACGATCACCAAAACAATGAGCGCACCTTTCGCGAAATCTAAGCTTAGATCTCGATCGTTTGCCTCTGTCGTGCGCGAGCTCGGGGCGATCGTTCCAGTCACGCGTAGCAATGTATCAAACATCTAGATATCTGTTGTTGATGAGCCGGCGGACCGTTGTCCGCTTCTTCTGCCTCATTTTTGATCCAAACGAAAGGAGATGGCGGGAGTTTTTGGAACGGGAATAAACTCAGCTTGTTAGGCCTTGAAGATGGAGCTTGCCGAGCGTCTCTGAATGCCTCGCGGAACTTTGTGGCAGGGCAGATATCTAATTTGAGATATTGGTGCTATTGAGAGCTCGTCGTCGACGAGGAAGACGCTCGGCCTCACCTCCGGCCCTACGACATTTGCGGCTTCCTTCCGCGGTTCAGAGCGCTTGGTCACGATAAGAGCCTCACTTGTGCGATTTACAGTAGAAGTGTTGCCTCAATACGACCTTTGATTGATGGCGTAGCTTTTCGAGGACTTTCGCGCAGTGCAAATCCTTGAGATTTTCCAGGTATGTGACGGGTCAGCCATTCGCGCCAGCGTGACGCATTACAGGAAAGTCTAGCAAAAACCGCCCGACTGGTCGAGAAATGCCTTTTGCGTCTGTCCGCCGTCGCGTTGGATCGGCCCCGCGGCATCGATCAAACGATCAGCAGTCGATCGAGAAGCACCGAATCCAGAACTGAGGCGCTCGCTTTAGCATGGCGGCGCGTGTCGCCTGGCCTGAGGCTGCAGCGGACGACCCATTATGCGGCTGAAGGATCAGAACGCCCGTCGCCTTGGTAGTTCAATGCGGGGGCGCGAGCTGAGCGAATTGGCGCGATTGTGCCTGTGCATGCGCCGATCCCGCCGGCGTTCAGATCGGCAAGCGGCGTAGACTATCGCACCCATGCTAAGGAAAATAGACGTCAGAACGAGTAGCAGCGGCATCAGCACATGAACTCTTCTTTTTTCCGTCGTCAGAGCGCCTGTGAGTTGCTCTTTGCGAGGTTGAGGAAAGCACCTTGCACCGACTTCGTACAACCTGACGCAAGGTGCGATTCAAGTCCTTTCCGTCATGTTTGTAGTAAAGATGCTCGAACTCGAGCTGCTGCAGGGGCGCTCACGTGCGTTCGTGTCGTTGCTTCCTTCACGAGGCTCGCACCCCAAGATGAGGCGGCGTAATCTGAATGGAGAGGCGGGACACACTCATTCGGTGTCCAGCTGCGGACCAGTTCGCCAAAAGGCAGTTGCATTTGCTCTCCTGAATCAGCCAAAGAACCGCCGATCCAGCGAAAGAATCATTCCCCTGCCAGAATTGGCGGACATCATAGGTCCGTGCCGGGCACCTTGAAGGTTCGCTCTTTGACCTACATAGGAACGACAAAACGCGCCCCGAGCGGTCAACCTGAAGCTGTTGTCAGACCTGCCAGTAGCTCATCGATCCGCTCAGGGCCTACGGCCCAGACAGGGTCATTACAGGCGGCCCGACGCACTCCGTCGAGAAGAAAGTGCGTCGGGTTCGCCCCACATCGCCAGTACATCCGTGGTGACGCTGCCTCCAATGAAGCAACCAGCGCGGCAAAACTGAGGCTCGCTCAGCAAGACAGAGTAGGTAGTGACTCCCTGCTACTTCGCACCGGCCAGGAAGGCTTGAATCGTTCGTAGCGTCAGGTTGTACGATGCCGGTGTAGATCTATCAAACTGGCAAAGAAAGCGTTCCGCGGTTCTTCATTTCAATTGCAATTCTCTTCACCGGTTTTGGGGTAGCTTACGCCTTGCTTGAACAGCGGTTCAAGCAGCGAGAACTCTCTCGGATCTATCGGCTTCGCATGGCCGGCAATCGCCCTCCTGCGAACCGCAGCGAGCGGCATTCCGATCAGCGAGGGCCTATACGGGCGCTCGGTGAGCATCAGGGGTGCCTTTGTCGCGGGTCAGTTGCTCCATCAATGGGAGCAGGAATGAAGAGAATAGTTATGAGCGCGGTTTCGCTCACAGTGGCTCGCAGATCTGCCCTTGATGCTGTGGTTCAGAGTCGATGACTGCTTGGCGCCTTCCCTCAATGGAGCCAGGAGTGAACGTCGATCTCGAAAACAGCACCGCGCTTGTCGGCCGGATTTCTAGCCTGAGCGCCCTTGCGGCGTTTATGTTCAGCTACTCGACCGAGCATCTTGCTTCCTCCTCGGGCCTTAGATGCACGCCTTCATCACCGATTGTGGAGCAAGCTTCTTTGGCGGCCGTGCTGTTAAGCGTGGGCGAATTCTCGGGACCGGCTTCTGTGAGAAAGGGTCGTTCGACATGCCAGATATCAGCGAGGCGATCGCCGAGCTCACTGATCGTCTGATCGCATTCTGAGCGGTTCGCACCATAGTCAACCAGGGAAGCGACATTTCCGCCGGTCAGCGTAAAGAGGCGTCGTGCCCTGCCGTCCGGTATTCCTCGGCCGGCACCGACCTCAGATCTGGGGACTGCCCGGAGATCGACAGCTTGGTGCAGGCCTCGAGGGGAACAGGCTGAGCTGATACTGCGCCAGTGCGGTTTCAGCTCGAAAAAGCAATATCGGCCGCGCTTATGTCCGCGGGGTAGCCATCGAAGCGGCGGAAAGGTCCAGCTGGTCGAATTGCTGCAATGGACCGAGCGCTCCGAGCCTTAGTACATCGATTTCGAGGGGCTCATGCTTACCAAGAAGCTGCTTCAGTTCTTTGGCTCAAGTCGCGCGATCGGGCGTTGTGGTTTATTGATCAGTCAATGTCCAAACGCGCCGCCGCATCATTGGATTCGTCTCGTTCGAGCTAAGTCTCTGCTGCGATCGTGAATCAGGCTCGTGACTAGCGATGAGAGGCGTTGTCGAAGGGCGGGCTTCCTCAAGTGCAAAATTGTGTACGGCGAGCTCCTTCAATATCGTGTCGGATACATAAGCCCTGTGCTTCCTTAGCTCGGTACGGCGACCTCAGTGTCGCCGCGCTGCTTGCTTCACGGGGACAGCATGATCAACATTTCACAGATAACGCCGGGACGGACCGGGCGCACGCTAAGGCCCTGACAGCGCGCGCCGGGACGGCTTCGAAACTTGTGAAGACACTTTTCTCGGCCCACTGCCATCTTAGTTTGGTGCTGAAGACTGAGCGCGTCGATGGTATGGTCGCTTGCTCGAAAGACATACTCGGACGACGTTGTGCGAAGCAAGTTGTGGCGCTCGGGGCTTCAGTTCGCGCCAGGAGATCTCGCAATTGGCTCATGGGATGGCATTGCGCATCGCGCCCCGGACGCTCGGGCCGATGCAGCCGTCACAAGCCGGCGTCCAATGACCTCGCGCGTTGTGCCGATCATGGGCAAACCGATCAGCTTTCACATGTCATTGTCTGCTTGAGCGGTAGCAGCGATCTGGGCCCTGCTGCACGTCGGGCAGTGGCCGTGGTCGGGTAACGGGCCACGAGCCCCTCTATCAAATACAATCCTTCGCCCACACAGTGTGCTAGTCGGGAGCGCCCGCCGCCGATGCTGTGCAGGCCCGGCTGGCGCGCAGGATTGGGCTGGATCGATACGATCGGGCCACGTATTGGTTGTGTAAGTCGCATCTTGGCGTGCCGTCCACTCTTTGGCGGCCTTGATCGGTACTGCGCCGTTTTGCGAAGTCCCTTCACAAGCTCGCCCCATATGTGTCAGGTTTTGGCTCAGTCCTTATTGACCGGGCGGGCAAATGCCGCGGGACCCCCCAGCCGAACTCTGTTCGGCTCAAATGTCGACAGTGACATCCAGCCCCTGTGGCAGGACGGTGATCGCGCGTTCTGCCGTGCGTGGCGCCGGCAAATCCACGGCAGCAGGGCTGTCGTGCTTGTCGTGCGGCCCATCGCGGAACACCCAGCGACGCTCGATCGCCTCGCCCATGAGTGTGAGCTGAGGGAGGAGCTAGACGAGGCATGGGCGACGCGGCCGTTGGAACTCATCCGGGAAGCTGGTCGGACTATGCTGGTCCTGGAGGATCCATGCGGCGAGCCACTGCTAAATTTACTCGGGATCCGTATGGAGCCCAAGCGGTTCCTGGGCCTCGCTGTTGGTATCGCGAGGGCTGTGGGCAAGCTTCATCGGCACGGCTTGGTCCACAAGGACCTAAAACCCGCTCACATTCTGGTCAATTGTCCTGACGGACAGGTGCGACTCACTGGGTTTGGGCTGGCTTCCCGTCTTCCCGCGAGCGCGTGCCGTCTGAGCCTGCCGAGTTCATCGCCGGCTCGCTGCCCTACATGGCGCCCGAACAGACCGGACGAATGAATCGCTCGGTCGATTGTCGCAGTGATCTCTATTCACTTGGCGTGACATTCTATCAGATGTTGACCGGCGCGCTGCCGTTCACGGGCTCAGATCCCTTGGAGTGGATCCATTGTCATATTGCAAGCCGCCGGCGCATCGCTGTGCAGAAGGAGAGCAGTCGAGGATATGGAGAAATGCAGGGTGATACCGCGTCGTTCACAATATGTCGTTCGGGTTCGTCATCCTTTCGCAATGAGGTGAGCCACACGTCGGTCTTCGTCACGGTCGCTCTTCGATAACCGCTCGATGACGCCGGCGCGATCCGCCGCGTTGCGGTTCTGGCTCATCTTCCGCGTGCCATCGAACCGTGTAATTTGCAATCGCAGACCGACAATCCCCTTAAGCTCCGTTTTGATGAAATCGGCAGGGGCGTCAGAGACCGCCCAGCGGTCTTTGCCCGAGCGCTCATGCACATCGGTCAGTCGCGTGACCACCTTTCGCAGCCGATCGGCATCATCGAAGAATTCGACCGGCCCGTAGGCATGCACAGCGACATAGTTCCACGTCGGTACGGCCTCGCCTCTCTCGTGCTTGGTCACGTACCAGGAGGGGCTGACATAGGCCTCCGCCCCAGCGAAAATGGCCATCGCCTCGCCAGTCGGTGTCAGCTTCCACTGCGGATTCGCACGCGCCACGTGGGCGTAAATCGTGCCCATGGAGCCTTCGCTCTCGTCGAGTACTACGGGCAGCATCGTTCCAACAAGCCCTTCGTGAGTAGCGGTGATCAGTGTCGCCGAGCGTGCCTCGCGCATCGTCCGATGAACGTCGGTGATATCGACAACTTGGAAGGCGGGCGGCGTGTACATCGGCGGAGCTCCCCGGCAGCCCGACGGAAAGCCGGGCGACTCATGATTCGGACTGGGGTACGCCTCATGCTGGATCACAAAAACAATCAGTTTTGGTGGGTAGTTTCATTCCTCCGCGCGCGCTAGGCCCCTGGGGGCGGTAACCTATGATGCGTCGAAGGTGCAGATCGGAGGGTGCGTTTGCACGCTGGCCAGCCGTTGCCTTCCACGCGCCGCTTGCAGACGAATTCCGCTCTTCGTGGCGATGACTGCAGCACATGAGCAGCTTCACCTTAGGGCTATGAGTGGGACGACCAGAATTGTGGCTGAGCCCTTGCTGCATCAGCTCGCCGCGCCGCGAGTCGCAGGTTGGCGGTGACTGGCTGTGCTAGATCCGCCCCTGGCACTGGACGGACATATCAAAAACAAGGAAATCGTAGCCATTCCGGCGGCGTAATGATTGCCGGTCATGAAGTCGATAGGAGGCGTCCGTCCGTGTGATGTGTCTGGCACGCGACATACGGGCCCAATCTCGCCCATCTATATCGCAGAAGAAGGGGCCTGACATCCGACGTGCAATCCAGGAAGACGAGGATCCCAGCCGCGCCGCCTATCTGTTTCCCGCGAGATGCGAATTATCATGCACCACGCGTTCTGGTGCTGGTCGAAAATGCCGAAGAGCTCGAGCGCCTCCCGCCGGTCCAGCAAAACGTCAGGAGGGACGGCCAATCCGCCCAGGCCAGACGTGTTGCACCTACAGTATTCCTCTGACGGGGCTCTCGAAGCATGGACCGTTGCTTTCATCGGCCGTGATTGGCTCAATGGCTACCCAGATCCATCACAGCTGGTGCGGAGCCTGCGGCTGCACACTTCGGCTGTTGCGTAGCATGGTTCCGATATTCCGATCCTGCCTTATTGAGGACGATCTGATGGCGTTAACGCCGCATGCTGATGGCCTATTTCAGTTCAGCATTTGAGTTCGAGAGTTCAAGTCCTCGTGCGGATTTTCCGGGTAAGAGAGAGCACATGCCTATGAAGGAAACGATGAAGCACATCAAGCGGTCGTTGCGCGTGCTCGGTGGACTTGCTGTCGTCGTCGGCGTCTCTTCCGTGCTCGGATCGAACAATGTGCGATCGGAAGCCCTCAAGGGCTTTGGCTCTGCAGCGACGGGCGGCCGTGGAGGCGAGGTAGTTCAGGTCAGATCAACCAAAGCTCTGAAGTATGAGTTGTGTCGTTCGTACAGCTTCGGGCACTGCAATGACAATAGTCCGCGCGAGATCCAGGTAGCCGGAACCATAGACTTTACCGGTACGAAAGGGCAAGGCGAGGGGCAGGGTTGCCAATACGGCCGTGCTTGTTCGGCACCTTACAAGCGTGAGTCCCTTCTCCTTATGGATGGCAACGATGCGCATTGCGATGGCAAGGAGAAGACATTGGTCGGCTTCGACAGGGCCGGCAAGCGCCCGCTGGAGATTGGCTCAAACAAGACGGTGATCGGCGTTGGCCCGAGCGCTACAATCAAAGGGAAGGGGCTGCGCCTAAATGGGGTCAGCAACGTCGTTATTCGCAACCTGACCATCAGTGATATCAATCAAGGCGTGATATTTGCCGGCGATGCTATTGCAATTGCACGAGCCGACCTGGTTTGGATCGATCACAACCGATTTCATAATATCGGGCGGCAGATGATTGCCGACGGCTTTGGCCCTACGACGAATATTACGATTTCCTGGAACGACTTCGATGGCAGCGATACCTATTCCTCCTATTGTAACGGGGAGCACTATTGGAATCTCCTGTTTCTTGGTGTCCCGCAGACGATCACCATCGCAAATAACTATTTCCATGAGATCTCAGGGCGGGCGCCGCACATTGACGGTGCGCAGGCTATTATTCATCTCCTTAACAATTACTTCCACAACACGAATGCGCAACAGAGCGGCGGATTCTTCCATGCAGTGGATGCTGGACCATCTGTGCAAGCACTGATCGAGGGCAACTACTTTGACAACATTGAGACACCTATAAAGACTGGTAGTGGACATATCTTTGGCTTCTTGGGCAAACCCAGCGGGACCGTGCAGAACATCTGCCTCACCGTGCTCGGACGTCGGTGCATCGAGAACATCGCGATCCCAGTGCCGCGGATCAATGGCTTTCGCCTGGATAATGCCGTAGTTCAATCGTTTGGAGCTCTTCCAAGGTCATCTATTCCTCTTCCATTTCCAGCCGATGATGTTTCGGCAGTGATCACGGGCAGGGCAGGTCCCGGACACCTTGAGAGCCGGTGATGGCCCGTTCGCAGAGGCGGCTCGAGACTGGCCGATTGCCGCAAACTGTTAAGCGGAGGGCGCATACTGGACGAGAACAGCACGCACAGCTGGCTACTCGACGTTGCACGAGGATCGTATGGCCTTTCTCTTCGGGTGCCGAGCGGTACATTTCCTGTCGATTATGCGCCCTATGCCTTTCGCCGCCGACCCGGGTGGCGTTGGAAAGAGGATGGGAGGTGGCATCGAGTTCCTGGCAAACTGTTCGACTCAAATCCGATCCGGTACCTGACGGACGTTCACAGCTCCGCTTTCCGACTGGCATGGTGCTTGCTCGAGAGTACCCGTAGCGCGAGGCTCGCCTTCGAAACCGAGTGACACGCGCCCTTGTCCGCTTGAAGAATCCGCAAAACTTGGAAAAATTCGCAATGAAACAAACGGCTTCGACCGAGAGTGTCATTCCACTGACCGACGTCGTCAAGCGCGCAGCGCGCATCGGTGTTGAAATCAGAAATATCAAGCTCTCGGGTGATTTACCGAGCCAAACCATCGCTGGGATCAACAGCTTGCTGCTCGAACACAAGGTGATCTTCTTTCGCGATCAGGGGCATCTTGATGACGCGGAGCAGGAGCGCTTTGCTGCCTGTTTGGGAAGGCTGGTGCCGCATCCGACACTCGGTACGATCAATGGAACGACCTCGATCATCGAGCTTGATTCCGCGCGCGGAGGTAGCCGGGCTGATGTATGGCACGCCGATGGAACCTTTCTCGCGGCGTATCCTAGACTTGCGGTGCTGCGAGCCATTGTGGTCCCATCGTCCGGTGGCGATACGATTTGGTCGAACGCTGTGGCCGCCTATCTGGATCTGCCGCGGCCGCTCCAACGGCTTGCCGACGAACTCTGGACCGTTCACAGCAACGCCTTTGACTACGCCGGGACCTGCCGTGTTCGCGAAATCGACCAGAAGCATTTTGATGAGGTCTTTACGAAAACGATCTATGAGACGGAGCACCCGGTGGTCCGTGTACATCCCGAGACCAGCGAGCGCGCGCTGGTGCTCGGCGATCTGGTGCAAAGGTTTATTGATATCCCAAAACGCGACGGTCAGAAGCTGTTTGATCTATTCCAGTCTCATATCACGGCACCCGAAAACACCGTACGCTGGAGCTGGAAAGAAGGCGATGTCGCGATCTGGGATAACCGCGCAACGCAGCATTATGCGGTCAACGATTACGGTGACCAGCATCGCGTCGTTCATCGTGCCACAATCGATGGTGACGCGCCCGTCAGCGTCGACGGTCGATGCAGTGTAACGCGCCTCAAGACGACGAAGCACCCGTCCACGAAGGTTGCCTAGCAAGGCTCGGCAAATTCACCGATAATGCACTGCTCTTATCGCATGTTCGCGCGAATAGATGTTTGAGAAGAGAAGTGAACCCAGCAGAACGCCACGCGCAATTGGATGGGAGGGCTAACGCGCCGCAGACTCGGGAGGCGACCTCCTTGCTGAAGCAAGATGCTAAAGCTCATCTCGACCCGGCGAAAATGAGTCAGCATTCGAGTGGCGCAAGTCATCCGGCCGCGTCCGGTCGATTTGCCGCGGAAGGGGGGGCACGTTTCCGCCGACCTTGCGCATCGCCTTTCGGCCAGCGCCACGACCGTCGGACAGATATAGCGATTGCCGTAGTTGGCTAGCTTTGGCATCTGTGTCGCGGTTCCGCTTACCACACCTCTTCGCGGTGAACTAAGCTCCGAGGGCACGATTTCGGCTTGTCATGGCAGAGTACGAGCTCGGACGCGAGTCTGACGAGCAGCACGAGCAACCATCCAAAAGCAATGTCGCTGCCGCAAGCTTAGCACTCGATTGAACAAATGAGCATCGGAGATCATTCCGCGGCCGGAGGGTATAGCTCTTGCGCAAGTGCGACGTCGGCCTATCGCTCGTAGACCGAAGCAGCAAAGGCTCTAACCTACCATTCCCAACAGCATGCTACGTTAGATATCACGGCTCAATTTACGCGGTATCCGGCTTCGCGTCAGGAGCACAGCGGATACCAAAATCGCCGTGATGCGTGGCCCAAGCCGTTGAAAACGGCGATTGTCATATCGACTACATGACGGTGAATTCACGCGCAGTCCTGAGAGCTTAGAAGAATACCGACGTAGATACCAATATATTCAGGGCGTGTCCTGTTTGCGGCGTGTAGGTAATGCTTGTCGGGTGATTGATGTACGTCAGTCCTACGGTTGTATATATCCCGGGCGCCAGATGCGCCGTATACAGTCCCGAAATTGCTGTGCTGTCCCGGTGCGCCAGCTGCTCTTTCCCCAGTGCAGCGTCCACCGCGAAATGGCTCCAGATGGTGTTGTTGACAACAAGACTCATCTGATCAGTGGGCCGGCTGTCAAACAGGCCCTTCGCATACAGGCGAAGCTCGTAGTACTGACTAGCCCTATTTAGGTCAGGCGGAGCGTACATCGCAGAGAACCCGCCATAGATTCCGCGAGATGCCGAGCCGTGGACGGCAGACTGCCAGAATTGCCTGTCCGCAGCTACATAGTAGACGCTGTTCGCCTTGGCTGTCGGTTGCGTCGGATGCTGTAGGTCCGTGTAGCTGCTGTTGTTAAAGCCCGCGCCAGCCCGCAGCCAAGTCTCGGGTACCCCGGGAGTAGGCTTGTTCTTATAGCAAACTTCATCAAGTAAAAGAATGCCCGCGTCGCGCGTGCTCCAGTTCAAGCCAGTGGGATTTTCGCTTACATGCCTATATTGACCGGCTGGACTGAGCGAGCGCTGGATTGAGAGCTTGTTATATAAGCGATCGTCAAAATTGTACTTCAGATTAAGAGCCGGCGTTGGCGCCCAATTGTTGCTCATGCCTGCTTGGAACAGCATCTTCGACGAGGGTCCAAAAACTTTTTCTCCGGCACCCGCAAACTCATGTTGGTTCCTGAGGTAACCCACTTTGAGTTCGATCTTCCTGGCGAAGAACGTTTGATAGTAAGAAACTGCATTGATTCCCAGTCGGTCTGGCCCGGCGCTCTTCCATGTCCAATATTGATGCTCGGCTCCCACGACGATCTGACCGTCGGGAATTCCAAACCGAGCGAGGTCATAGGTCACGATCATAGAGTTGATCGTACTAAATGTCGGATTCTGGCCGACATATTGTTGATTGGCGATGGTGCTTCTGGCGGCATTACCGAGTTGATTGTTGACAAACGTGTTTAGGGTCCAGCCAGCGAATCCAATCCCGAGATCCGAAAGCTCGGATCTGACAGAAGCTGTATCCTGATCTATCGTGTCCGCAGGACCAGGCCCAGTGAACGCCGCCCCTTTTTCGCGGAGATTCTCGAATTTTGCGAATCGGTCAATCTGCTTTTGACTTCTGCTCTTGGCGGTGTCCTCCGCACTGTCGCGCTTTGTGGTAGACCTAGCTGCTTTTGGCAGCGAGTTCCCAGAAAGGCGCGCTGCTCCTTTGGGCCGGCCGCTTCGGAAGGTTATGGCCGGATTCGAGATTGTTTGGCTTCTTGCCTCGGCGAGCTCATCGGGGCTGTGACTTCTAGGGCCAGAGATATCACCAGGTTCTGCCGCCGCCGAACTGCCGGCGAGACTAGCTATCAGGGAAAGGAGAATACGCCCTCTTGGCTTCGCACTTGGTCGAGAGATGAAAGCAACTACGCCAGCCGAGTATGCCCGCATGGATACTGGCGCTACACCGCAACGATGCATAGTGATTTCCACGTCCGTCGATTTGAATAAAGTGCACTTCCACCTGACGGCCTAGAGGGTTCTCGATCTTGGGCTCAAGGCGGTCTAGGTGACGCTTGAGGCCAGGCGGCATCTCTATGGCAACGAGACCCGCTCAGCCTTCTGCGCTATCACCACTGCTGGCGCAGCTTGGCCAACGTGGTGGGTACCCAGCGCGACACAACCCAGCCGCTCGATCGCTAATCGAGTGCAAGCATCTGCTGCACCATGTCGACACGGAGAGTGACCTGCTCGATGTGAGCGTTCGCTAGGATTGGCGGCCGACGCACGGAGCCGAGGGATTCTCATGACAAATCCGCTGCCACGAGGAAAGGCAATGTTCTTCAACAGAGAGCCGCCCGGTAGCTGAGCTCGCATAACAACACGCCGGACCCGAGAAACGCCGCCCGCGGCTCGGTCCATGGGATGAAGCACAGGCGGGCAGAAGGGGCTAACATCTTTTGACGCCCGTAGCTCGCTGAGACCGGCACAAGGCCTTGATTGGCTCTCATGGGAAGATGGAGAGCGCGATTGGAGGCGTTTTGATAGCTGCGGGACGAGACAGAACATCCATCAGCTCCATTGGATTTACCGGATCTATATCGCATCGCGACTTCTTCCTTGATGTGGCCCGAGCGAGTTTCACCGGCACTGACTGGCATGTGTCCGTCATCTCCATCAATTGCTAGGTTTGGTAGTTGACCGGGCACGGGACGTCGGCCGTCGCTGTGCGAATCGTAGGTATCGTGCCGCTCGGCGCGAGACCGTCCCGGCGTCAGGGACGAACTCCGGTATGGCAGCATCGAGGGGGGCAATTCGGGAAGGTCGCTTCGATCCCGGTTGCGCGAGGCTCTTACAGGAAACGATTGTTTCGAGGCCGTGATCCCGCGGGATCCGCTTCTAACTGTGGTGCTCGATTATCGTTGGTGCCGTGTCGCGCCGGCGCTGGTCCTTTTGTGCTCTTTGGTCTAGCTCATCGCGTCGACCAGTTGCTGCTCTGGATTGCACGCGGCGGTCCGTAGCGATCCCGGTCGAGCGGCGACCATGCACATCAATAGGATCCGTCGTGCATCACCACGAAGCGCTCCGCTTTGCTGGGAGTTCGTATCCAGCGTAGACCGCAGGCTGATTGCGATATCCCGGGCTGCCAGCGCTTGAGCCAGGTCGAAATATCTTCGTACATCCGGACGAGCTCGATCAGATTTTCGATACCGAAGTCGCTGAACGCCTAGATCTCATCTTCTCCGACGCGGTAGACCCAGATGAAGCCGTCCTCGATCGCCATTTTGTTGGCGACGTCCCGCAGCCAGTCGTCGTCCTGGTCGCCACACGGGCAATGGTGGTGATGTGATGAACTTTGTCGGTCATGCCGCTTGAGCGGACAGCGTTGCAGTCGGGGGCGTCCAATTCCCGGCAGCAACTCGCCCAGCTGTCTTCGCGGCTAGGACCGGGGCGGCTCTCGTCGCGCAGCTGCGCACGGCGTCCTTTACGAATTGGCGCTGTACGTGAGTGCACCAGGTGAGCGAAAACTCGTTACCCGGGCTTCTGGGTGCGTAACGGAAGGTAATGCATTCACACGATCACCGCTCCTTGGCTGGTCTTAACAGAGCGGCGTGCCAAGAAAAGCATCGAATGCGGCCGCCACAGCGCGAGTTAGAAAACGATGCTCCTGCCTCACGCGGATGAATCCCTTTTCCATCTCCACGATCCCATCCTCGGCGAGCATTGCCAAGCGTTCGGGTGAACCGAGGAAAGGGACCGGGTCAAATCCATGAGTAATGCAAATTGCCGGCACGTCGACCTCGAAATCGCACATCAGCCGCTCGATGATTGCGGCCCGGACGCGGTCTTCGAGGCTGAGACAGTAGCCCTTTGACGTCGCCAGACGGCCGGCATTGATTTGGTCGCTGTAAGAACCCGCTGCAACTTCGTTCTGGACGTAACCGTCGCCAAGGCGGCCGATGGCCGACGGGCCGAAGCCGATGACTTTATGGCAGGTGTCGGCCGAGTAACCCAGTGAGTTCCGCCGCAGGCGACCGGTTTTCTGCGCCAGCGCGAGCTCATCGTCCGGCAAGGCGAAATGGTCGAGTCCGATTTGGCGGTAGCCCGCAGCAATCAGTGTATTGGCCATCGCCGCCGCCTGTTCCGCACGGGCAGGAGTGTCTGGCAGCGCTGCCTCGTCGATCAGGCGCTGATTCTTCTTAAAGGAAGGAACGTGCGCGTAGCCGAATACCGCAAGCCGGTCTGGTCGCATGGCCACCGCCGTAGTCGCGGTCTGAACGCAGGACTGCACCGTCTGATTTGGCAGACCGTAGATGAGGTCGAAGTTGATGCGGATTATTCCATGCTGCCGCAGCGTTTCGACAGCGCGCTCTATTTGTGCCTCACTCTGAACCCGGTTAATGGCCTTTTGAACAATTGGATCGAAGCTCTGGACGCCCAAGCTCGCGCGGTTCACGCCGGCAGCCGCTAACGCTTCGGATGTGGCTAGCGTGAACGTGCGCGGGTCGATCTCAACAGCGATGGCGGCCGTTTTCGAAACCGCAAAGCTGCGGCGCAGAAGTTCCATCAGTGCCCCGAACTGCGCGGGCTCGATGAGGGTCGGCGTTCCACCGCCGAAGTGCACGTCGCTCACAGGCAGCCGTTGCGGCACCTGCGCCGCGACCAACTCGATCTCCCTGCGAAGAACCGCCAAAAATTCTAGGATGGGTGAATCCCGGCGAGTGATGCTTCGAGCGAAGCCGCAATACCAGCAAATCGATCGACAGAACGGAACGTGGAAATAGAGCGATACGGACTCATTAACCGGCAGGCGCTGCAGCCATTTCTCAGAGGCTTCGGCGCCGACCACCGTGGAGAACTGGGCTACAGTTGGATAGATGGTGTACCAAGGAAGGCGGGCATCGCAATATTTTTCCAGGACCGAGGTCTGCAACGATTGTTATCCTATGTTTACGAAATTTGTGGTCGCAAGCGAAGTCTTTTGCATTCCTTTTTGCCGACAGTACTCCGGAATGTCGCTGGAGAATTGGGAGCTTGCGTGACGGCCGATCTGCTGACGAAACACGGTGTGGGCTAGCAAGCCGTTCCTCTCGAAGACAGAGAACAATTGCTGCAGCGAGATACTCGAATCAACACGGCCACGACGGGGCCCCAGATCCAACTCCGGTTCGCCAATCTCCGACGTTCGCCAACGAGACATCGACCAGGCCCGTTGACGCTGCTAGAGCTCGAACTGCTCCACGACCTGACTCGTGCGAGGTTCATAGACCAAGATTGATACGTACCCGCAGTCTCCATCAACTGACAAGGTTGGTAGTTGACTTCTGCCTGGCGTATTCCCCATCCACCGAGGGATCCTGCGCCGGCTCGGGGACATCCCGGTACGTAGTCGAACTTCACCAATGCGAGGGTCGTCGGTGTCGCGCGGCGCAACGGCTGTTGGCGTGAGTGTGTTCTCGAGTTGGTATGGAAAAAGCAATGAGCCGCGTAGGCGAGCGAGAAGTGATCGATGCAATTGAACAGCCGTTTCAGACTTGCCACCGGTTTTGTACAGATCGTCAATGCACCTTATGGTGGGTGGTGGTCGTCTTCGTGTGTCTGGGCACTGCAGGAGTCTATTTTTTAACCGACGTCAGACAAGATCTCGAGAGCTCGGCGGCCCGTGAAGTTGCTCCAAGGCTGAGCTTTGAGCTGGTCCCGCAAATCTGAACAGTGCGATAAGTGGAGTTTCTGCCTGACGGCGGGCAAGATTGACCCGCGAATCAGGAGAGACGATGAGCAGACGAGCACGGCGGAACCACACTCCGGCTTTCAAGGCGAAGGTGGCGCTTGCCGCCGTCAAGGGTGACCGCACGCTGGCGCAACTAGCGGAGCAGTTCGACGTTCACCCCAATCAGATCACATCGTGGAAGGCCCAGCTCGAAGGCAGCGCTGCCGATGTTTTCGGTCCGGGCGGCGGGAGTCGGATCGCCGAACCTACCGTCGACGTGAAGTCGCTGCACGCCAAGATCGGCGAGTTGACGCTGGAGAACGATTCCTAAGAAACGGCAGCACCTGCTTTCGGCTCCAAGGGCTGGAGAACAAAGCCGAATGCCTTGGCACGCCGATGCAAATTGTTGACCACTCGCGTCCGGTAACGCGTCTCGTACGACGAGGCCCCGGGATCGACATAGTCCATTCCGTATCGCACAGCATTGTAGAACAGAACTGCGATCTTGCGGGCCGTGGCGGTCACGGCCTTGGCCTTGCCGATGCGCGCTGAGAGCCGTCTATAAAATGCGCCGAGCGCGGTGTCTGTACGACCCACGGTCACGGCAGCAAGGCGCAGAAGTGCCGCCGCCCGGCCGCCGGATCGGCGCGTTCGGGACGAGAGCATTTTGCCGCCGGAGACCTTGTTGCTCGGCGCCAGTCCCAGCCAGGAGGTAAAATGCTTTGCACTTGGCCACGAGGAGAGGTCGTCGCCGCATTCAGCGATCAGCTTCAGCGAGAGGTAAGGACCGAGGCCGTCGATCGTGGTGATGTCCTTTCCGAGCAACGCGAACAGCGCCTCGCGGACGTCGAAAGCTAGAGCGTTCGCCTGATCGGTTCGATTCCGACGCCGCGAGGCCCGCGGCGCTGATCCATGGCCATGACCGCGATGGATGCTGAGTTCCTTCAACACGGCTTCGATCCGGGCGTCGCAGGCAGATGCCTTCTCGTGGTAGGCGTCGTAAAGCGCAAGTGCCTGCTCGAGCGCAAACAGATGCTCGGCGCGGTAGCTTCCGGTGAGCGCCTTCGCGATCGTCTCGGCGCTGGAGTGGCAACTGTAATGGCGCAAGCACGCCAGCGCCTCAGGATCACGCTCGCCGGCAAGGATCGCGCGTATGATACGCAGGCCGGTCGCGCCGGTGATGTCGGCGACGACGTGGTGCAGCTGAAGATTCATCTCCGTCAAGGCCTTTTGCATATGCTGGATGTGTGAGGCCGCGTACTCCAGCAGACGCTCGCGCTGACGCACGTAGGCTCGCAGCTCGGCAATCTGCCCTTTGGGCCGAAAGCTG
>NZ_JADPKF010000031.1:0-559 GCF_023073815.1 Bradyrhizobium sp. 157
CTCGACCTTCAGGCACTGCACCGCGTCCGCTATCGATTGGTCGGTCAGCGTACCGGCGTCATCAATCAGATCCGTGCGTTCCTGCTGGAGCGGGGCATCGCCGTGCGGCAAGGCCTGCATTCCCTGCGGTTCGAGTTGCCGGGCATCTTGGCGACACGCATCGATGTCCTCTCGCCTCGCATGTTGCACATCATCGAGGGCCTGGTGGAAGACTGGCGCCGGCTGGATCAGCGTATCGAGAGGCTATCTAGCGAGATCGAAACGCTGGCCCGTCAAGATGAGGCCTGCCAGCGACTGATGACGGTGCCTGGTATTGGCCCGATCATCTCGAGCGCAATGGTGGCCGCGATCGGCGCTGGAGACGTGTTCTCGAAAGGCCGCGACTTCGGCGCCTGGCTTGGACTTGTGCCGAAGCAGACATCGACCGGCGACCGCACGATCCTCGGCAGTATATCAAGGCGCGGCAATCGCTACCTGCGCGCGCTGTTCGTGCAAGCCGCTTGGGTTGTGCTGGTCAAGATCAGGTGTTGGGAGCGCTATGGCCTCAACTCTTGGATCC
>NZ_JADPKF010000063.1:0-558 GCF_023073815.1 Bradyrhizobium sp. 157
GCCATCCGGCGATCCCGTTTAGGAATCTGACCAATAGCGCAGCCCAGCCCTTCCGCCGCCGTCAGCAGGAGGATTGGAGATGAACCCCAAAAGATCGAAGTCGAGGAACGGTGGTAAGATGCCGATGGTGCACCCGAACGCGGCTGCCATCGACGTCGGAGCGACTATGCATATGGCTGCCGTGAGGGCAGATCGCGCACCGGAGCCAGTCCGCAGCTTCGGTACCTTCACGGCCGATCTGCATCGGCTGGTCGACTGGTTTACTGAATGCGGCGTCAAGACCGTCGTCATGGAATCAACCAGCGTCTACTGGATTCCGATTTTCGAGCTTCTCGATGCCCGGGGATTTACCGTGTTTCTTGTCAACGCGCGCGATGCCAAACACGTGCCGGGGCGCAAGACCGATGTCAGCGATGCGCAATGGCTGCAGCGGCTCCATTCATTCGGGTTGCTGCGGGCCAGCTTTCGGCCCAAAGGGCAGATTGCCGAGCTGCGAGCCTACGTGCGTCAGCGCGAGCGTCTGCTGGAGTACGCGGCCTCACACATCCAGCATATGCA
>NZ_JADPKF010000107.1:0-136861 GCF_023073815.1 Bradyrhizobium sp. 157
CCGCCTCAGCACAACCCTTCCCGATGCATCAATCCCGTGAACCTGAAACACGTTCTTAGCCAGATCCAACCCAATCGTGCTAATCTTCGTCATGGACGGCCCCCTTGTCTGGTTCGACTCAGCATCGCCAGTCTGGCACATCGATGCCGTTCGGGGGCCGTCCACCCCATCATTGCGAGCGCAGCGAAGCAATCCATCTCGCGGCATAACGGATGCATGGATTGCTTCGCTGCGCTCGCAATGACGTGGAGAGACGGACACGCAGAAGAGCTAGGCCCGCACCGCGGCGATTTCACCCGCGAGTCGGCTATAATCGGCCCAGACCAGATTTAAAAATAGCGGCGGCTCCTGCGCGGCTTGCAGCATCTGCGCGTAGCGCGCCTTCGCGCCGTCCATCTCCCACCATCGCTGCGCCGATATCACAACCTTGCGAAAATGATTGAGCGTTCCCGAAAATTGTCGGCGGTCGGCACCGGCAAGACCGGCGCAATGATTGAGCCAGTTGAATCCGGCGATGACGGCAATCGCCAGATCGTTCATGGTATCGCCGGAGAACTCGATCACCGTCTCTTCGTGCGGCCGGTGCCGAAGATAGACGTCCAGTATCGCGGCTTGCGAGTCCGGCTCGGCGAGCAGCTTGAATTCGCCCCTCGGCACCATCAAGAGATAGCGGAAAGCTTCCAGCCGCGTGTGATCGCAGACCGTCTGCTTGTCGGCGCCCGTATCCGGCGATTTCCGCTTGCAGGCCGGATAGACCCAGTTTCCGTTGTCGGCCTCGTCGAGATATTGTTTGCTCTGCTTCTCGATGTCAGCCAGCAGCGCATGCGCAGCATCTGGCGTCGCTGGGGCTCGTCCGAATAGCTTGGCATGCCAGCTCATGACCCCTCATTTGATTCAAAGGCTCGTCTAGCCCGCGAGTTCCGCACGCGGCATTTACTTGACGTTGTTCTACGTTCGCACGAGAATTCGGCATGGGGCAACCATGGAGTGAACGCCATGAAACAGCCAAGCCTCAGAAAAGCTGCGCTCGCGGTCTCCGTCTTCACATGCGCTACCATGCTCTCGTTTGACTGGAGCGAACAAAGGAGCGCTTCGCTATCTATCGAGCGCGCGCAGGCACAGACGGTTGATCCGTTGACCCCGGCGCCGCGCGTTACCCGGCGGCAGGCGCGGCGGGCCGCGGCCGGCGCGGCTGCCGTGGGCGCCGGTGCTGCCGCAGCCGGAGCGACTGCCGCGTACTACGGCAGCGGTCCCTACGCCTACTACCGCGGCAACGGTCCCTACGGCTATTATGGCGGCCCGGGCATATGGAGCCAGGACTACGCAACGCGCAACGGCATCATCTGCCAGCCCGGCACAATGGTCCGCCTGGACGACGGCCTGATGCACAGGTGCCAGTAAGCGAATTAATCGAGAAGGGCGGCAGGGCCGCCCTTCTCGTTCGCAACCCTATTGAGAAAATTCGTAGCCCGGATGGAGCGCAGCGCAATCCGGGATCAATCCCATCCGCGGATAGACCTATCCCGGATTTCGCGGAGCCTGTCATCGGGCGCGCATTCGCGCGACCCGTTGGCTGCATCCGGGCTACGGTGACTTGCCGTAAGCTTCCCGCATCTTGGCCTGGATCTTCGCCATGCCCGCGATCCAGCGGTCGTAATTCTCGGTCTTCTTGCGCATGTAGCCGAGCACCTGCGGGTGCGGCAGGATCACGAAGGTTTCCGCTTCCAGCCCCTTCAGCACGTCCTGCGCCACCTGCTCTGGCGAGAGATCGCCGTCGCCGGATTGCGGGCCCTTGGGGATCGAGCGCAGCATGTTGGTATCGACGCCTTGCGGGCACAGGATCGAGACCTTGATGTTGTCGGCCTTGTGCGAGATCGCGAGATTCTCGGCAAAGCCCACGGCAGCATGCTTGGTGGTCGAATAGGCCGGGCTGCCGACCTGCGACAGCAGGCCTGCCGCCGAGATCGTGTTGAGGAAATAGCCGCCGCCGCGCGCCTTCATGCGCGGGATCAAATGGCGCGCCGCATAGACATGGGCCATGACATGAACGGCCCAGCTTCGCTGCCACGGTTCGTCGGAGTTTCCGCCGGCATTCACCGACAGTGGATCGAAACCGCCGCCGATGCCGGCATTGGAGCAGAACAGCGCAATCGGGCCGAATTGATGCTCGGTCTCCTCGATGACGTGATAGACGTCCTTCTCCTTTCCGACATCGCATTTGAAGGCCGCCCCACCGATCGGCGTGGCGACGGCTCGCGCGCCATCGGGGTCGATATCGGCGACAACAACCTTGGCGGCGCCTGCACGATGGAAGGCCTCGCACATCGCCTTGCCGATGCCGTTGGCGCCGCCGGTGACAACCACGACTTTGCCTGTCACCTGCATCGCCGCTCTCTCCCTTTGTAATGATCCTTACGTCAGGATCATCATATCGAGAATAGCCGTATAATGGCAGGCGGCGCCGAGCAAGACGAAGCCGTGCCAGATCGCGTTCTGGAAGCGCAACCGCTGCCAGGCATGGAAGATCACCCCAAGGCTATAGAGCACGCCACCCGCCACCAAAAAGCCCAGCGCCAGTGGCGGCACCGCCTTCACCACGGCGTCGTAAAGCGTGACGCCGCTCCAGCCCAACGCGAGATAAAGACCGACGGCCAAACGGTCGTATCGCCCCGGCAGCGCCAGTTTCAGCACCACGCCGGCGATCGCAATGCACCACACCCCGATCAGCAGCGCGATCGCGAGATAGCTGTCCCTCAGCTCCACGATGAACGGGGTATAGGTTGCGGCGATCAGGAGATAGATTGCGGAATGATCGAAGCGCCGCAGCACCCATTTGGCGCGCGATACCGGCCAGAGATTATAGATTGCCGACAAGGTCAGCATCGCGAGCAGGCCTGTGACATAGACCGACACCACGGTAATTTCGAACGCACCGGCATAGACCGCCGTCAGCACGATCAGGGTGGTGGCGGCGATAAGCCCGAAACAGACGCCGACGATATGTACGACGCCATCGGCGATCAGCTCGGCGCGGTCGTAGTTCCAATGCATAGCGCCCGCCGCCGCATGGATCGATGTCGATGCGAATTGCTTCAGTTTGAATATGGTCATGCAGGCCCGTAGAAGCTGGTGAGGAGCGATTAAGACATGGGCGTTCCAAGGTCAACGAACCGTCGGCGCCGCCGGCCTCAAGGCTGTCGTCATGCGCTTTGGCGAACGATGCCAGTATCCCATCGTCGTGGCATTTTCGTGCTCCTGGTAACCGCTGGATATCCCGGGAGGATCCCCCTCGTCAGCCGATCACAAGCGCTTGATTTCGGCCCGCCAATCGCCACTTCTCCGGTAATTGCACACCAACGCCTCTCTCGAGCTCTCCGCCCGTATGCCTCCCGGTTTTTCAGATATCATTGAGGAAGCGCGCCTGTCGGCGCGGGCACTGCTGGATTACGGCGACAGTTTCTTCAATCCCACCGTACGGCTCGGCGTCACCGGCCTGTCGCGCGCCGGCAAGACGGTGTTCATCACGGCGCTGATCCACGGCCTGACCCGCGGCGGCAGGTTTCCGGTCTTCGAGCCGTATGCCTCGGGGCGGATCGCGCGCGCCCGGCTCGAGCCGCAGCCGGACGACGCGGTGCCGCGGTTCGATTACGAGAACCACGTCCGCACCCTGATCGAGGAACGGCGCTGGCCGAACTCGACCACTGACATCTCCGAACTGCGCCTCGTCATCGATTACCAGCGACAGAATGGCGCGGACCGCACGCTCACCATCGACATCGTCGATTACCCCGGCGAATGGCTGCTCGACCTGCCGCTGCTCAACAGGAGTTTTGAGCAATGGTCGGCCGAAAGCCTTGCGCTGTCGCGCGAGGGTCCACGCGCAAAGCTCGCCGCGCCGTGGCACGAGCATCTGGCGACGCTTCAGCCCGAAGAGCGCGAGAACGAGCAGGCGACGCTCGCCGCCGCGAAACTTTTCACCGATTATCTGCGCGCCTGCCGCGACGAACGTTTTGCCATGAGCCTGCTGCCGCCCGGGCGTTTCCTGATGCCCGGCAACCTCGCAGGATCGCCGGCGCTGACCTTCGCCCCGCTCGACGTGCCCATTGACGGCACCGCGCCCGACGGTTCGCTGTGGGCGATGATGCGGCGGCGCTATGAGGCCTACAAGGACGTCGTGGTACGTCCGTTCTTCCGCGATCATTTTGCGCGGCTCGACCGGCAGATCGTGCTGGTCGATGCGCTCGCGGCCTTCAATGCCGGGCCCGAAGCGCTGCACGATCTCGAAGCCGCGCTTGCCGGCATTCTCGATTGCTTCCGGATCGGCCGCAGCACCATCCTGAGCAGCCTGTTTCGTCCGCGGATCGACCGGATTCTGTTTGCCGCCACCAAGGCCGATCATCTGCACCATTCCAGCCATGACCGGCTGGAAGCCGTGCTGCGGCGCGCCGTCGCCAAGGCGGCCGACCGCGCCGAATACGCCGGTGCCGCCATCGACGTGGTCGCGCTATCAGCGGTACGCGCCACGCGCGAGGCAATGGTTGCGCGCGGCCGGGAGAAGCTGCCGTCGATCCTCGGCACGCCCGCATCGGGCGAGGCCGCCAATGGCGATACCTTCGATGGCGAGACCGAAGTGGCGACCTTTCCGGGTGATCTCCCCGCCGATCCCGAAGAGCTGTTCAAGGGCGGCTTTCGCGGCCTTTCCAGCATACCGTCCGAAAGCGCCGACTTCCGCTTCCTGCGCTTCCGGCCGCCGCTGCTGGAGCGCACCGGCAAGGACGACCCCGCGCTACCTCACATCCGCCTCGACCGCGTCCTTCAGTTCCTGATCGGAGACCGACTGCAATGAGCGAGAAAACGCCGCATCGGCGGCCGGCGACATTCAAGCTCGGCGACCCCGGCGTCATCGTGATAGATCCGGAGGAGACCGGCCGCCCTGCCCGCGGTACGGTGCAGATCACGCCGGAGGCAGATCCCGCAACGCTACCTGTACCGCTCGATGCGCCCCGTGCCCCGCTGCGCCGCGGCTTTCGCTGGAGCGCACTGTTCTGGTCGGCTGTCGGCGGGCTGGTGCTGCTCGGTCTCGGGCTCGGCGTCGTCAACCTGATCGAGGATCTGTTCGCGCGCAGCCAGACATTGGGCTACGTCGCGCTGGCATTTGCGGTGGCAGCCGGACTGGCGCTGACCGTCGTCATCGCGCGCGAAGCGTTCGGCCTGGCGCGGCTGGCGGCGATCGAAAAGCTGCACCAGCGCGCCGCCGAGGTGCTGCGCAACGACGACCGCGCCGAGAGCCGGGCCGTCGTCAACGACCTGCTCAAGCTCGCGCATCAAAACCCGCAACTGGCGCGCGCCCGCGCCACGCTGGCAGGCCACGCCGACGACATCATCGACGGCGCCGACATGATCAAGCTGGCCGAGCGCGAACTGATGGCGCCGCTCGATGAAGAGGCACGCCGGCTGGTTTCAACGGCCGCGCAGCGCGTTTCGGTCGTGACCGCGGTGAGCCCGCGCGCGCTGATCGACGTGCTGTTCGTCTTCGTCGCCGCGATGCGCTTGATCCGACAACTGGCGCGGCTCTATGGCGGTCGTCCCGGCACGCTCGGCATGCTCAGCCTGTTGCGCCATGTCATCGGCCATCTCGCCATCACCGGCGGCATGGCGGTGGGCGACAGCCTGGTGCAGCAGATGCTCGGCCACGGCATCGCCGCAAAACTCTCGCAACGGCTCGGCGAGGGCGTGCTCAACGGCCTGCTCACGGCACGGCTGGGATTAGCCGCGATCGACGTCACACGCCCCTTGCCATTCACCGCACTACCGCGGCCCGCGCTCTCTGATCTCGCCAAGGATTTGCTGAGCAAGCGCGAGGACGAGGCGTGAGGTTCGATTCCGCTAGGGAGCGCCGCTGAATCGAACCGACGAAAAGCAAGACGAAATTTCAGACAGTTATCCCGCAGCCCTTGATCGGTCTTGCACACTTAGTTGCCCACCACGGCGCCGGAAGACCTTCTCAGTTCGCGCGTCAACGAGCTATCGAAAGTTGGGGGCGTGGGCACACAAGCCAGAGGCGTTGGCGACCGTCCGTTTTGGTTCGCATAGCAGACTTAAGTCGGGCGTCATGCCACGTCCGGAAAGTGCCCACAACGGAAGTGGCCCTCTCACTCGATCACCCCGTCGGCGAGCGCGAGATCCGTCGGTGGGATCGTGAGGGTGAGCGTCATTCTCTGGGAGTCCTCACGGGCTCGCTCCGGGGGTTAATCCGCGGGTTCCAGCGCTTCCTGGGCCAAAAAAGCGTGTCTCGCCCCATGGGGTGGGGTAAACTGGCTTTCTCATTCTGGTGCGACGGTCTGATCCGCGAGCGGCTCGACCGACGGCGCACGGCTAACGGAGCGGCCGACGTGGCGGCGGCTATATAGCCAGTGGATGAGTGCGGCCAAGCGTGCGTGTGAACGCCATGGATATTTGTGCCTGGCTGCGCGGCCTCGGCCTGGAACGCTATGAGAAGGCATTCCGGGAAAACGCGATCGATGAGGCAATCCTGCCCAAGCTGACCGCCGAGGACCTCAGAGACCTCGGTGTGACGGCGGTCGGCCATCGCCGTATTCTCCTCGATGCGATCGCCACGTTGCGAGCCGCAACTGTTGGCGACATGGCCGAATATTCGGTCAAGCCTGATCGCTCCGCCGGCAGGGCTCCCGAAGCCGAGCGCCGCCAGCTAACGGTCATGTTCGTCGACCTCATCGGTTCCACGGCATTATCTGCGCGGCTCGATCCGGAAGAACTGCGCGACATCATCGGCACATATCACCGTCGTTGCGCCGAGGTAATCACCAGGTCCGGTGGCTTTGTTGCCAAGTATCTTGGTGACGGCGTGCTAGCTTATTTCGGTTACCCGCAGGCTCATGAGCAGGACGCCGAACAAGCGGTGCGCGCGGGCCTCGCGTTGATCGAAGCCGTGGCCAAGCTCGATGCGGGCCAGGCGACCTCATTACGGGTGCGTGTCGGTATTGCCACGGGTCTCGTCGTCGTCGGTGATCTGCTCGGTGAGGGCGCCGCCCAGGAACAATCGGTCATTGGTGAGACCCCTAACCTTGCGGCACGGCTACAGGGTCTTGCCGAACCGAACTCGGTTGTCATCGCAGACAACACGCGCCGCCTGCTTGGCGGCCTGTTTGATTATTGCGATCTGGGCACAATGCCGATCGCGGGAATTGACTATCCGGTGCAGGTCTGGCGGGTCGTGGGCGCGAGCCTGGTCGGCAGCCGGTTCGAGGCCCTACGCGCCGCCAGCTCGCCGTTGATTGGTCGCGAGGAAGAGATCGCATTGTTGACGCGCCGTTGGGAGCGGGCCAAGGCCGGCGACGGTTCCGTCGTCCTGATCGCAGGCGAGCCGGGCATCGGCAAGTCGCGCATTGCCCAAACCCTACTGGAGCAGTTGGGCGGGGAGCCGCACACGCGGTTGCGTTATTTCTGCTCGCCGCATCATCAGCACAGTGCGCTTTATCCCAGCATCACCCAGCTCGAGCAGGCGGCCGGATTTCGACGCGAGGATACGGCCGAGACCCGCTTGAATAAGCTTATTGCGGTGCTGGCTCTGGCCAACCAGGAGCTGAGCGAAGCCGTCCCGCTCTTGGCGGACTTGCTGTCGATACCGACCGGCGACCGCTACCCGCCGCTCAATTTCACGCCGCAGAAGCGCAAAGAGAAAACGCTTCAGGTGCAACTTGCGCAGGTCGAAGGACTCGCGGCGCAGCAGCCGCTGCTGATGCTATGGGAAGACATCCACTGGAGCGACCCCACCACGCTGGAGTCGCTGGATCTGCTCATCGACCGCGCCGCGACGCTGCGAGTCCTGATAATTCTCACGTTTCGACCGGAGTTCACGCCGCGCTGGGTTGGCCGTCCGCACGTGACATTGCTCAGTCTCAGCCGCTTGCCACCTCGGCACCGCGCCGAGATGATCGCGCACGTAACCGGAGGCAAGACATTGCCCAAGGAAATTGCCGATCAGATCATTGATCGGACGGATGGCGTGCCGTTATTCATCGAGGAGCTGACCAAGTCTGTCCTCGAGAGCGGATGGATAACCGATGCCGGCGACCACTACGCCATGACCGGGCCGGTGGTTCCTTTGGCGATCCCAACGACGCTCCAGGCCTCGCTTCTCGCCCGGCTCGATCGATTGGCGCCCACGCGAGAAGTGGTGCAGATCGCAGCGACGCTGGGGCGTCAATTTTCCCACGAGTTGATCAGTGCCGTCGCCGAAATGCCGCAACCGCGGCTGGAAGGCGCTTTGGAGCAGCTCATGCGCGCCGAGCTGGTGTTCCGACGCGGGACGCCGCCTGATGCCACGTACACCTTTAAGCACGCGCTGGTGCAGGACGCTGCCTACAGCACCTTGCTCCGCCCCCGACGGCAGCAACTGCATGGCCGTATTGCCATCACGCTGGAACGCCAGTTTCCGGAGATTGCAGCGGCTCAACCTGAGCTTATGGCGCAGCATTGTGCCATGGCGGGCCTCGTTGAACAGGCAATCGAGTATTGGGGCAAGGCTGGGCACTTGGCGGTCCAACGTTCGACCATGGCCGAGGCCGCTGCGCACTTTGGCAAGGCGCTCGAGTTGCTCGCTAGCCTGCCGAAAAGTCCGCAGCGACGGTCCAGCGAACTTTCTCTTCAGCTCGCGCTTGCCGGGGCCCTGGTGGCGGCCAAGGGATGGGCCTCGCCTGAGGCCGGTGAAGCGTATGCCCGTGCCCGCGAGCTGTGCCGTGAGGCCCCGGAGGGGGCCCAGCTTCTGAGCGCCCTGAACGGCGCCTGGTCGTTCTTGCTCAATCGCGCGGAGATCCGCGCCGCTCATCAGCTGGCGGACGAATTAGCGGTGCTTTCCGAACGCCGAAATGACCGCGACACCCAGCTGATCACACACAAGTGCCTGGGCGTCAGCCATATGTATCGCGCCGAATTCAATCGTGCGCTCCACCATCTGAGGCAGGCGCTCAACTTCTATGATCAGACTGAGCACCGACCTCCGAGGCTGACGCCCCATGACATCTACGTTAACTGCGAGAGCTTCGCCGCCTTCGCACTTCTGCTGCTAGGACAAGCGGATCAGGCGCTGGCGCAAAGCCGACGCGCGCTGGCTTGGGCGCGCGAGCTGTCGCAGCCTTATACATTGGCGTTCGCTCTGCACGTCAACTGTAGATTTCACCAACTCCGCGGCGACGCAGCGATCCTTGAGGAGCGAGCCGAGGAGCTGGTGGCACTGGCCACCGTGCAAGGTTTTCCCAACTTCGTGGGATCAGGAACCTGTTTCCAAGCATGGGCCATGCTCGCGGTGGGAGGATCTATCGAGGAGGCCATCAGCAGGATGCGGTGGGGTCTGGCGACGAAGCGGGCGACGGGTGAAGAGATCGCGATGCCTTATTATCTTGGTCTTCTGGCGGAAGCGCACAGACGAGTGGACCGAACCGCCGACGGGATGAGCCTGTTAAATGATGCCCTCGAGCTGGTCGAGCGAACCGACGAGCGGTGGTACGAGGCGGAGCTGTATCGGCTGATGGCCGAGGCGCTAATCACCAAGTCGGATCGACGCGATGCCGAGCGCTGGCTGCGCCGCGCGCTTCAAACAGCGCAGAAACAGGGGGCGAGGTTTTGGGAAGTGCGCGCCGCCACCAGCCTAGCCCGCCTCTGGCGCGATCAAGGCAAGCGCACCGACGCCCGAGACCTGCTTGCGCCGATCTACGGCAGCTTCACCGAAGGCTTCGATACACCCGACCTCAAAGAGGCCACCGCGCTACTTGCTGAGTTGGCCTAGTAAGGCACGGTTAGCCTACGGCTCGGACGCTTACTGGTGAGGTGTCCGCAAGGCCCAACCTGTCACCCGTCATCGCAGGACACGTATGCTGCATCTACCAACTGATGTGACCCGTTCCGATGGCCCGAACGATGTAGTGGCGCGCAGATTCGAACTCTGATCCCCGGATTTGGTGTCCAGTCAAGGTTCGGACCGTCTTGGTCTGCGACTTCTGCTCCGGGTCATTCTCAGACTTCGACGTGCGCAGTCACGAGGTCCGCTTTGCCCTCTGGACCAGACATCGTGGACGCTTGACGCTCGGGTGTTGGCGGAATGACATCCGCCCCTGTTGCACAGTTTGTTGCACACAAAGTGCGGCAAGCAAATTCAAGAAGACGAAGATTCCAAAATGATATCGGCTTTCAAGCATCAAGCCGAAGTTGAAGTCGCGCCGTAGGGAGCGCGAGTCATTTATTTGGGTGGGAAGATTTAGGTGGGAAGACCTAGCTCTTCCGTAATTGCCTCCCTACCCGCGTTAGTTGCTCAGCTCACCTAATCAACCTAAGGAATTAGATTTCTCAAGTTCCATAGCTTAGCATCGTCTCGAAGTCGTTTGTTAATAATTGCTTTTTTGGGGCCTCATTGGGAATGGGCACAGCGCCTCAGCGCTCAGCTCTCTTGGCATTGGTTTCAGCCTGGACACGATCGTGGTTCTGGCTCCTGTGCACAGACCTTTATCCCGCGCTGGCTGCGGCGGCTCTGCCGTGGTCTACCACCGCAGTGGTTGTGTTTATGTCCGTCTGGATCGTCGTCTTGCTACCGACGATAGACTACGACGCATTCGTCAAAGTCCTGGCTCATCCGGCTGCGCTTTTGCCTGTTGGGCTAGCCGGGTTGGCGATCCTTGGAATGCTATGGGCAGACGATACGTGGAGCGCGAGGATTCAAGGGGTAAGCCCCGTTGCAAAGCTCCTGGTAATTCCATTACTGCTTTTTCACTTTCAGCGGTCTAAGCGCGGACATTGGGTTTTCCTGGCCTTTCTCGCGTCCTGCTCGATGCTGGCAGCGACATCGTGGGTCCTGTATTTCTTGCCGGACTTAACTGTCGCAGCAGGCAAACCTCTGGGCGTTCCGGTTAGAAACTACATCGATCAAACTCAGGAATTTTCCCTCTGCATCTTTGCATTGGCGGCAGTCGTGGTCGGCCTCGTAGCGAAAGGACGCCACGCAATGGCTCTGGCATGTACGGCCCTGCTGCTCACCTTTTTTCTTAACATGACGTTTGTCGTGGTAGCGCGAACCGCGGTGATATATATCCCGGTGCTGGCAGCGCTGTTTGCGATAAAATTCCTCAGCGCGAGAGCCGCGATCTCCCTACTTGTTCTTGGAGGACTGGCTAGCGGGCTGATCTGGTCAACATCGCCGTACCTCCGCTGGCGCGTCGAACGGACCGTTCATGATTTCAAACTAGCCCGTGATACTGACATAGCTACCTCGAATGGGGAGCGTCTGGCATATTGGCGAACTTCGATCGATGTGATCGCCAAGTCACCAATTGTCGGGCACGGCACTGGATCAACCAAGGAAATTTTCAAGGCGGCAGCGGAGGGCAAGAGCGGGGAATGGGCGAACTCCGTCCGCAATCCTCATAATCAAATACTCTACGTATCGATACAATGGGGTCTAATCGGCAGCATAGTGCTCCTGGCAATGTGGTATTTCCACCTAGCGCTATTCTCTGCGACCACGCTGATCGGGTGGGTCGGACTAATTGTCGTGGTGCAAAATTTTCTGAGTTCAATGCTTAACTCGCACTTATTCGACTTCCACGAAGGTTGGATTTATGTGCTTGGTGTTGGCGTCGCAGGCGGGTACGCGATTCGCCAGAAGGCCGATAATTTCTATTCCTTAGGGCAGCGATCGTCACCTTGAGGTGCAGGGAGCCGGAAAATGGAAACAGCGATCTGGATCGTTCTTGGAATCGGGATCCTCTATTTGGTTGTTCGTTTGTCACTGTCTCTGCTCTTCAGGCGTGAGCGCTACAAGTAATTGCGGTGCCTTGGCCGCAAAGAAGGGAGGCGGCTTTAGGTGGTTGGTGAGCCAGCTGAGCAAGGGCGACGATGAGGCGTGAGGTTCGACTTCGTAGGTGGGCAAAGGCGCACTTGCGCCGTGCCCACCATCTCTCGGCAGACCGCTACCGTAAATGGTGAGCACGCTTTCCGCCTTCGCTCGTTGAGCTACGGCGGACAAGTCGCTTTACCCGCCTTATGGACTGCAAGCTGATTTGCGGCGCGCAAAAGCGGAATTTCAATGCGCGGCTGCGACAAATCAACACGACGGGCAAATCACTTCTGATTTTCCGAAATGATGTCAAGCCCAGGAAATACAAAGAATCAAAAATATTCCGCTTAACTTGTAGAGCAAATCATCTGCATAACTCGCTCGTCTCACCCGATTGAGGGGCGGCTCGCGATCGTCACGAACGTGCGGTGGGATGCGATGGACGCTGAATGCGCAAGACGTAGGCGCAGGAGGCGTACGGCGAAGTCGTGTGGTTCTGGCGCCGCGGTGCTGGCGTTAAGTCCTTTGGAAGCGAAGCTTCTCGGGGGCGACGGTGGCAAGAAAGCCGTTCACCGGGAAGAGCACGAAGTAAGCCGTAAAGCCATTGCGCAGGGAAGGCCGGGATGCTCCCGCTGTACCTGTATGCTCGTGTGCACTTTTGTTTGCGCAAATCGCACGCGAGACCGCGGGTGCAGCAAGCACCCGGTCTTCCCTGCGCCCTCTGAATGAGAGGGCGGCAAGTTCTAAAGGCAAAACTCGCGCGAATGATGCGGCGAGATCGCGAACGCACATTCAACTGTCATCACCCGCCAACGGGTCGCGCGAATGCGCGCCCGATGACAGGCTCCAGCGGGTGATCCAGTATTCCAGAGACGTCAGTGATTGCACCGAGAAGCCGCAGCGTACTGGATCCCCCGCATACGCGGGGGATGACGACCTCACGAGAGGCTGGCATCAAACCGCATCATCCCCGCCAGCACGCGCCAGCGGAACAGCGGCGAATCCGGCGCCGGCGAGAGTTCGGGCGTCCAGCCGGTGAGTTTTTCCAGCGCATAGGTATCCATCACCATCCCGCGCCAGACGCGCTCGACCCGCTCCAGCGGCTGCCGCTTCGCGGTGGTGAGATTCCACAGCGGCAGGCGGTGGTCCGGCTCGCGGGCGACATAGAGGCCGGCACGATCCTTGATCAGATTCATTCCGGGATCGCGAAAGCCTTGAAACCGTCCACGCTCGTTGATCTGGATGACCGGCACCTGCCCTTGGAAATGCCAGCGCAGCATTGCATAGGTGCGATAATCCGACGTCGCGATCCAGCTCGCGCCGGTCTTCTGCAGCTGCTCGCGGGCGCGGGCCGCGACCTGCTCATAGCCGGCCTCGCCGCCGACGGGATCGGTCCTGCCGATAAGATTCCAGGGCGCCGCGACGTAATAGAAGAACACGCCGACCACGAAAGCGATGCCGGAGATAACGGCCACCCTCGCCCACCGGAACGTCGATTGGACCATCCATTCCGGAAATCCCTCGCGCGGCAGCATGACGAGGTTGATGGCGGTCGCGGCAAAGCCGGCGGGCCACAGGAACATCGGCCAGGTATCGCCGACGCGGAGCGTCAGCGACTTCCAGAGGAAATAGAGGAACGGCACCAGCACGGCGGTCGACAGCAGGATCGCGACCGGCTCGCGCGTGCGATAGCCGCGCCACGCCGTCAGCGTGACGCCGGAGAGCACGACCGGCAGCAGCACGAAGCCGACGAGCCCGAACTGCAGGCCGATGAATTCGCCAACGGTGCGCAGCGACAGTTGGTGGGTCGCGACCGCGCGCACGAACTGGAAACGGAACGAGGCCCAGTCATGTTGCGCGTTCCAGATCAAGACTGGCGAGAACACGATCACCGCGATCAGCGCTGCCCGCCATGGATACTGGCTGAGCAGCCAGCGCCGCCGCCAGTCCGGTACCAGCACAAATGCGATCACCGCCGGCAGCAGCATGATCGCGGTGAACTTCGACAGCAGCGCCAGTCCTGCAAACAGTCCCGCGGCAAGCCACCAGCGCGGGTTGCCGCTCTCGTTGAGCCGCACCAGCGCCCACAGCATCGCGACCGCAAACGGGATCATCGCTGTGTCGGGCGCGACTTTCGCCATCAGCAGTCCGTAATACAGCGCTGCTTCCGGCAACAGCACCGCAAAGATGACGGCACGCACATCATGCGTCACGCGCCGGACGATGTCGGCGAGCAGAAGCTGCGTGATCAGCATCGCGACGATGCCGCCGAACCGCACGCCGAGATTGGTGTCGCCGAAAATCGCGGTGCCGAACCGGATCAGCCAGGCGATACCGGGCGGATGATCGAGAAAAGCGAGCGCGCTCTCCTTCGACCAGGTCCAGTAATAGGCCTCGTCGGTACGCAGATCGAGCACGCTTGCATAGACAAGGCGCATCACCGTCAATGCGGCAATCAGCAGCGCCACGGCAAGCCATGGCGGCGTGGCGGAACTAGCTTTGCTTGTATGGGGCTGGGTGATCGGCACGGCGCTTTCTCCTCGACTGTGCCGGGAGTGTCAACGAGCCGTGAGCAAAAATCCCTACGGTCGTCCCTGCGAATCCAGGGATCCATAACCACCGATCGGGGTAGTGAAAATGGCTTGGACCACAGCGCCGTCGAGAGGCCGTGGAGTCCCTGCTTTCGCAGGGACGACCGGAGATGGTATTCACCGTATGAATTACTCGCTACCATCGCCCGATATTGACCCCATGGATCGCATGGCTACCCTTTCCCGAGAACAGATCACGACCTTCGTCCGGAGCATCAGCCTCCGGCAGGTCCGCCTTGCCACGGGCGTGATCCTGTTCGCTTATCTGGTCAGCCATTTCCTCAACCATGCGCTCGGCAACATCTCGCTGGAAGCGTTGGCGACCGGCGTCCATCTTCACATGACGTTCTGGCAATTCCTGCCCATCACGATCCTGTTCTACACGGCATGCCTGGTGCACACGGCGCTCGGCATCTGGGCCCTCTACGAACGCCGGCAATTCCGCTGGAGGGCGATCGAGCCGCTGCAGCTTGCGCTCGGCCTCAGTGTCCCGATGCTGATCATCGCCCATATCGTCGGCGTGCGGCTCGGCCAGACGCTGTTCGGGCATGAGAAGCTCTATCCGCAGGTGCTGTTCCTGTACTGGATCTGGGCGCCGTGGCGGATCTGGATGATGCTCGCGGTGATGATCATCGCCTGGGTCCATGGCTGCATCGGGCTGTATCTGTGGCTGCGCATGCGGGCGTTCTACAAGCGCACCGCGCCGTTCCTGCTCGCCGCGGCGGTGCTGATTCCAACGCTTTCCATGCTCGGCTTCTATCAGAGCGGGCGCATGGTGATTAACAATGACAGCGCCGAATGGCGGGCGCAAACCCAGTCGGAGCGCCAGATCGGCACCCGGGCCGAGGCGCAGGCGCTCGAACGCATCACCGACTACTTCCTGTTCGGCTATTTCGGCCTGATCGGTATCGCGCTGGTGGCGAGAGGCGTGCGCGCGATCAACGAGCGTCGCCGCGGCATGATCAGCCTTTCCTACGGCAACGGGCGCACCGTCCGTGTGCCGAAGGGCCTGAGTGTACTCGAGGCGAGCCTGCGCAACAACGTGCCGCATGCCAGCGTGTGCGGCGGCCGCGCCCGGTGCTCGACCTGCCGCATCCGCATCATCGGCGACTGCTCTGTGCTGCCGGAGCCGTCGCAGCGCGAGGCGTTCGTGCTTAGCCGGGTCGGCACGTCGGATCCATCCATCCGCCTCGCCTGTCAGTTACGGCCGCCGACCGATCTTTCATTCTTTCAACTCTTCCTGCCGCACACCTCCGCCGACGGCCACGAGTCGAACCCGACGCGGATCGGTCAGGAGCGCTATCTCGTCAGCCTGTTCGTGGACATGCGCGGCTCGACCAAGCTCGCGGAAAAGCGCCTGCCGTTCGACACCGTCTTCATCGTCAATAGATTCCTTGGCGCGGTGTCGCAGGCGGTGCTCGAGAGCGGCGGCATGCCGAACCAGTTCGTCGGCGACGGCATGCTGGCGCTGTTCGGGCTTTCGACCACCCGCCAGAACGCCTGCCGCCAGGCGTTGCGCGCGGCGGCGATGATCGCCGCCAATGTCGACGAGTTGAATAAATTTCTCGAACATGATTTGCGCGAGCCGATCCGCTTCGGCATCGGCATCAATGGCGGCGAAGTGATCGTCGGCGATATCGGCTACCGTGATCACATGGTGTTCACCGCGCTCGGCGACGCCGTCAACGTCGCAGCGCGGCTGCAGGACATGACCAAGAGCCTTGCATGCGAAGTCGTCATCTCGGACGAAGTTCGCGCAACGGCCGGACTCGATGCCGACGCGCTGCCGCAGCATGAAGTCGAGATCCGCGGGCGCAACGAGCCGATGATCGTACGCAGCGTGACCGATGCGCGGATGCTACCGGCGCTGGTTAACGAAGAGCAAAGCGCCGCTGCGTGAAATCGCTCCGGCAATGGTGGTTCGAAGCGCAGGTAATGTTCTTTCACACCTGAACAATCGTTCAGAAAATTGTCGGCGAAGGCGGCGCAGCCATACCGAAGGCGCGTCGCCGCCTCCCTTCAGGCGGAAGGATGGCGTCAACGCCGCGGATCGATCCACTCGCCAAAAATTGAAATTGCCGGCCGTCCCGGCCGCGTCAAATGGGCGCGAAACCGGCAAAACGGCGGGAATCGGCTGGGAATGGGGGCTTTTTTGCCGAAACGGCCGGTCCGTTTACGCTACCCAGCCTGCCCCAACCCGCGTATCCTGATGATACGGGCATGCCGGTTAGTGCGGGGACCGGCGGCTCGTTTATTTTTTTGATTCCGCGGAGACGACGTGAATGGCTAAAGGTACGGTGAAGTGGTTCAATCCGACCAAGGGATACGGATTCATCCAGCCCTCAAGCGGCGGCAAGGACGTGTTCGTTCATATTTCGGCAGTTGAGAAAGCTGGGCTTTCGACGCTCAATGAAGGGCAGACCGTCGAGTACGAAGAGATCGCCAACCGCGGCAAGACTTCGGCCGAGAACCTCAAGGTTTAGCGCGACCGCGCAATCGGCAACGGCGCACTCTCGGACCTAAATCCGGGAGTAGGGCTTAAGAAACTTTTCGAAAACTGTGAGCGTTCGGCGGAGCGGGCACCGCCTCTGCACGCACGATGGTCAGATCGTTGCGCGAAAAACCGGCCGCTCAATCTTCTGTGACCCACTTCTGAACCGTCATCACGTCGGGTGGCTGCAGGTAGCCGCGCGGCCAGAGATCGACGACCCATTCGACCTTGGTGGCGCGATCGACCAGCACCGCGGTATTGTGCGGCGTCTGCAACACCAGCGTATTGCCGCGATAACGCGGGTCGCCGATCGCATGATGCTTCAATAGACCCCACTCCTGCAGCACCAGCAGCAGGCTGGTCGTGTTGCGCGTCGTGTCCCAGCAATCGTAATTGTGCTTGTCGTCGAAGTAGCGGAAATCAGCCTTCGCCACGCGCTTGTTGGTGCCGATGATCGGTCCCATGCGGCGGTCGAACCACACCACCGCCTTCTGCACCGCGGCGCGTTCGGCCGCGGCCGAGGCGCGGCCTGCTTGCATGATCTGCGTCAGCGCGCTGCGGTCGGCGGCCGTGAAATCGAGGATCTCGCGGCGCCGGCAAACGAAGCCGTAGCACACGGTCATGGATTTGGCTGAAGGCGGATAGATCGAAACCGAGCTGTAGAGGTTGGCGACCTCGGCACTCATCTCGATCGCTCTCGCCGGCAGCGCTGCAAGCGGCGCAGCGAGGAGCACGCCAAGCACGGCCGCGAAACTGTTCCGCGTTCGGCTTCCCGGTATCGGCGGGGCGGCGTCTCTCATGATCCCTGCTGTTCCCAAGCGACGGCGTGCCTGACGATTAGCGCGGCTCCTGCACCCTGCCAACCAGCAAGCCCGCGATTCCGTGGATCAGGCCGCGGAAATTCCGGCCGCTGTGTTTTCCATGCGCCAGTTGGTTCCGCCGGCGCCGCCATACCTGGCGCAATTGAGGGGACTTGCGGCCCTGTTCCGCCCATCCTGGCCCCGCTAGACTGGCCGAAGCCAAGAGAAATCCCATGCTGATTCCTCCGTCGCCGCTACTGCCCTTCAGCGCGCCCTACGCGCCCGATGACCGTACGATGGCTGTCCGCCTGCTCCAGGCCGCGCGACTGGATGCGGCGCAGGAACGGCGCATCGATCGCACGGCGACTGCGCTGATCGAGGCCATCAGAGCCAATGACGATCCGCTCGGCGGGGTCGAGGATATGCTGCGCGAGTTCGCGCTGTCGACCAAGGAGGGACTGGCGCTGATGGTGCTGGCCGAAGCGCTGTTGCGGGTCCCGGACGCCCGCACCGCCGACCAGTTCATCGAGGACAAGCTGGCCCAGGGCGATTTCGTCCACCACGAGACGAAATCGAGCGCCTTCCTGGTCAACGCCTCGGCGTGGGCGCTCGGCATGTCGGCCCGCGTGATCCAACCCGGGGAGACCCCGCAGGGCACCATCGGCCGGCTGACCAAGCGGCTGGGCGCACCGGCCGTGCGGGCCGCAACGCGGCAGGCGATGCGCCTGATGGGCAATCATTTCGTGCTCGGCGAGACCATCGAGGCGGCGCTGTCGCGGGCGCAACCGCGTTCTGCGCGCCAGCAACGCTACTCCTTCGACATGCTCGGCGAAGGCGCCCGCACCGCCGATGACGCCGCGCGCTATTTCGATTCCTATGCCAGCGCCATCGAGGCGATCGGCCGCACGGCCGATGACCACCCCCTGCCCGACCGGCCCGGTATTTCGGTCAAGCTCTCCGCGTTGCATCCGCGCTTCGAGGCCATAAGCCGCGCGCGGGTGATGGACGAACTGGTCCCGCGGCTGATCGATCTCGCCAGGCAAGCGAAATCCTACGACCTCAATTTCACTGTCGATGCCGAGGAAGCGGACCGGCTGGAATTGTCGCTTGATGTGATCTCAGCGGCATTCGTTGATCCTTCGCTGGCCGGCTGGGATGGATTTGGTCTCGCAGTTCAGGCCTATCAAAAGCGCGCCGCTGATGTGATCAACTACGTCGATCGTCTCGCACGCAGCCTCGACCGCAAAATGATGGTGCGGCTGGTCAAGGGCGCCTATTGGGACACCGAGATCAAGCGCGCGCAGGAACGCGGTCTCGACGGCTATCCCGTGTTCACCCGCAAGGCGATGACGGACCTGAACTACATTGCCTGCGCAAAACAATTGCTGGCGCTGCGGCCACGGATATTTCCACAGTTCGCCACCCACAATGCGCTCACCGTCGCAACCATCCTCGAACTGGCAACGGAGCAGAGCGGATACGAATTCCAGCGCCTGCACGGCATGGGCGAGGCGCTCTATGCAAAGCTCGGCGAAGACCGTCCCGATATCGCCCATCGCACCTACGCGCCGGTCGGCAGCCACCGCGACCTCCTTGCCTATCTGGTGCGGCGATTGCTGGAGAACGGCGCCAATTCGTCATTCGTCGCGCTCGCCGCCGACGAGGCGGTGCCGATCTCGCACTTGCTGCGTCGCCCGGCCGACATCATCGGCAGCGCCGACAATGCCAGACATCCGAACATTCCGTTGCCGCGCGACCTCTATGGGCCGCAACGAAAGAACTCCCGCGGAATCGAATTCGGTGAACGCGCGGCATTGAGCAAACTCGTCTCGGCCATCGCTGCGGAACGACTGCCCGCATCCGGAAGCATTGCGGATGCAACGGAGGTGGAGGCGAATGCGGCGGTATCGGCCGCACGCGCCGGCTTCATGAATTGGAGCAGAACGTCGGCCGGAACCCGCGCTGCCGTGCTGAAAAAGGCCGCTGATCTGCTGGAAGCGCGCGCGGCGCATTTCATCGCGCTGCTGCAACGAGAGGGCCGAAAGACGCTGGACGATTCGGTATCGGAAGTCCGCGAAGCCGTGGACTTCTGCCGCTATTATGCGGTGCAGGGACGCGAGCTGTTTGGCGAAGGCAAGCCGCTGCCGGGGCCGACCGGCGAGAGCAATGTACTTCGCCTGCGCGGCCGCGGCGTCTTCGTCGCGATCTCGCCGTGGAATTTTCCACTGGCGATATTCCTTGGACAGGTTACGGCGGCATTGATGGCGGGCAACGCGGTTGTTGCCAAGCCGGCCGAGCAGACGCCGCTGATTGGCGCTGAAGCCATCAGGCTGTTGCACAAAGCCGGCGTCCCGTCATCAGCGCTGCATCTGATGGCCGGCGACGGCCGGATCGGCGGCGCGCTGGTGGCGCATCCCGGTATCGCCGGCGTTGTCTTCACCGGCTCGACAGAAGTGGCGCGCACGATCAATCGCGCGCTCGCTGCCAAGGACGGGCCAATCGTGCCGCTGATCGCGGAAACCGGCGGCATCAATGCGATGGTTGTCGACGCTACCGCCCTCCCCGAACAGGTCGCCGACGACGTCGTGACGTCAGCATTCCGCTCCGCCGGCCAGCGCTGCTCGGCGCTGCGGCTGTTATTCCTGCAGGACGACGTCGCCGATCGCATGATTGAGATGATCGCGGGTGCAGCCCGCGAACTCGTTATCGGCGACCCCTGCGATCCAGCCACGCATATCGGACCGGTGATCGACGCCGAGGCCAAGCAGCGGCTGGACGCGCATATCGGGCGCATGAAGCAGGAGGCCCGGATGCACTTTGCGGGTCAGGCACCACAAGGCAATTACGTCGCGCCGCATATTTTCGAACTGTCCGATGCCGGCCAGCTCACGGAAGAAGTGTTCGGCCCGGTGCTGCACGTGGTGCGCTACCGCGCCGACCGGTTCGACCAGGTGCTGCGATCGATCGAGCATTCGGGCTACGGGCTCACACTCGGCATCCATTCCCGGATCGACGATACCGTGGAAGACACGATCGAGCGCCTGCAGGTCGGCAACATCTATGTCAACCGCAACATGATCGGCGCCGTGGTCGGCGTGCAGCCGTTCGGCGGCCACGGGCTATCCGGCACCGGGCCCAAGGCGGGCGGGCCGCATTATCTGGCGCGGTTTGCAACCGAGCAGACGGTGACCATCAATACGGCGGCTGCCGGCGGAAATGCAGCACTGATGTCTGGCAGCGAGTAGTTGCATCGCCCACCCGACATGGGCCAAATGCGATCCGAACTTCAGCTTTTCGCTGGCGGTAATTCCGATCTACGAAAAAATCAACAAGCCACACGGAGCGGCGGCACTATGGAAAAAGGTATCTTCGACGGCCTCAAGGTTCTGGATTGCGCGAGCTTCATCGCTGCGCCCGCGGCCGCCACTGTGCTGTCGGATTTCGGCGCCGACGTGATCAAGATCGAGCCGCCCGGCTCCGGCGATCCCTATCGCAACCTGCCGAATTTGCCGGGTTACCCGCACAGCGAGTACAATTTTGCGTGGATGCTGGAGGCGCGCAACAAGAAGAGCCTGGCGCTCGATCTCTCCAAGCCCGAGGGGCAGGCGGTGCTGCATCGTCTCGCCGCCCAGGCGGACGTCTTCATCACCAATTATCCCCCGCAGGTACGCGAACGACTCGGCATCACGCATGATCATTTGGCGCCACACAACGAACGTCTGATCTACGCTTCCTTCACCGGTTACGGCGAAAAGGGCGAGGAAGCCAACAAGCCCGGCTTCGACTCCAACGCCTATTGGGCGCGCTCCGGCCTGATGGACCTGGTGCGGGCGGATGAACATACGACGCCGGCGCGCTCGATCGCCGGCATGGGCGATCACCCCTGCGCGATGGCGCTTTACGGCGCGATCGTCACCGCGCTCTACAAGCGCGAGCGCACCGGCAAGGGCTCGCATGTCAGCTCGAACCTGATGGCCAACGGCGTCTGGGCCGCTTCGGTGCTGGCGCAAGCAAAACTGGTCGGCGCGAAATTCGGAGAACGCCGCCCGCGCGAGCGCGCGCTGAACGCGGTCACCAATCATTACCAGTGCAAGGACGGACGCTGGCTGATCCTCTCCCTGCTCAACGAGGATCGGCAATGGCCGACGCTGGCGCGCTGCCTCGGCCGCGAGGATCTCGTCACTGATGCCCGCTTCGAGACCAAGAAGGAGCGTCACGCGCGGTCGGTCGAGCTGATCAAGATTTTCGACGAGACGTTTGCGACCAAGGACCTTGCCGAGTGGCGCAGGATACTCGACGGCAATGGCCTGGTATTCGGCGTCGTCGGCATTCTCGACGATATTCCGAACGACAAGCAGATGATCGAGAACGAGGTGCTGGTGCCGTTCGAAAACGACACTATGCTGACGATCAATAGTCCGATCTGGGTCGACGGCAGCCGCAAGGTCCAGCCGCGCAAGCCGCCCGGCATCGGAGAGCATAGCGACGAAATCCTGCGCGACGCCGGCTATGACGAGGCAGCAATCAAAGCGCTGCGCTCGGCCGGCGCAGTGGCGTAAGCCGCCATGCCCAGCTATCGACTGCATTACTTCCCGGAGTCGGGAAACAGCTACAAGCTCGCGCTGATGCTCACTCTGTGCGGACAGCGCTTCGAGCCGGTATGGACCGATTTCGGCGGCGGCGTCACGCGTACGCCGGAATGGCGGCGCGATGTCAACCCGATGGGCGAAATTCCCGTGCTTGAGGTCGACGGCGAACGTCTTACGCAGACGGCGCCGATCCTGCTCAAGCTGGCAAAGCAATTCGGCCGGTTCGGTGGTGAGACCGAGCAGGAGGAGTTCGAACTGCTGCGCTGGCTGTTCTGGGACAACCACAAGCTCACCGGCTACATGGCGACCTACCGCTATTTGCGAACCTTCACGCCGTCGCCAGACGAGCATGTGCTGAAACATTTCCGCAGGCGGCTTGACGATTTCCTGTCAATTCTCGAACAGCACATGCAGAAGAATGCATTTGCCATCGGCGAACGGCCGACGGTGGCCGACATCTCCATGATGGCCTATCTGCACTATCCCGCCGACGAGACCGGATATGATTGGGCGGTGAGCCATCCCGCGATCAACGCCTGGCTCGGACGGATGGCGCAGTTGCCGGGCTGGAAATCGGCCTATGATCTGTTGCCCGGCAAGCGCCTGACGCATTACGCCAAGTGATGGTCCGCAGCGCTAGCGGCTTTTGACGAAGCACATGCCGAAGCGCGAGGTCTTGCCGGCGGCCTGGCACGTCAGGCCCTCGGCGCAGGTCCAGTCGCGAAAACTCGCGTCAGTGGTGGCGGCCGGCTTGCCCCGCACATAGCAATGCGCGCCCCAGCCGTCAGAATAATTCGTGCCGGCGAGTTCGGCGCTGCCACGCAACTGCGGACGGCTGGCAAATCCGCGCGAATAATCCGGCGGCTTGCCGTCACGCAGCGCGTTAAGAATATCGCGACGGCGGATCTGGTCGCCGAAGAAATGCGGTGATGCCGGCACCACGGTTGTG
Source organism: Bradyrhizobium sp. 157 (assembly GCF_023073815.1). Taxonomy (NCBI): domain Bacteria; kingdom Pseudomonadati; phylum Pseudomonadota; class Alphaproteobacteria; order Hyphomicrobiales; family Nitrobacteraceae; genus Bradyrhizobium; species Bradyrhizobium sp. 157. The sequence continues at coordinate 23,266 of NZ_JADPKF010000107.1, forward strand.
CTCGAAGCCTTGTCCGCCATCCAGTCGGCGCCAGGGAAATGGAAGCCGCCGATGCCCCGCGTCTGATGGCAGCCGGAACAGGTCACGTCGTTGAGCCGCCGTTCGAACCCCGCAAGCGAGCGGACATTCTGCAGCTTCGCGCCGCCTTCCGTCGCTTTCCTTAGCGCTGCCACCACGTCAGCCTCGCTGAACACGGCGCCCTCTCCTTGCACCAGTCCAAATTCAGGCTCCAGATCCGATGGATCGAATCCGACCGGCGTTGGCGCGATCGCGCCACTCGCGAGGAATTTTTCCGGGATCAGCACAGTGCCACGATCGAACGCGACGAGGTTGACGGGATCGAGCAGCCATCCCCTGAACTCGCGCCTGAGGCCGTCGTCCGCCAGAAGGCGCGCGCGGTCGATCTGGTTCTCCATCGGCGATTCCACGAACGCCCGCGCGTCCCGATCGTAGCGAAACACCTTCAGCAGATAATCGGTACGGAATTCGCGAACTGAGGATTTCGGCGCGTGCGCGATCTGGAGATTGGTCTCGATGCGGTCGATATTCTGATAGTCGATCAGGTCGAGCGGGCCATCGCTCGCCGACAGCTTTCCGTCGACCGACGCGGAGAGCCAGCGCCTGGCAATTTCGGAACACGCGATCGCCGAACCCTCGCCTCTTGCCTTCAGCACGAGGTTCAGCATCATCGGTAGCCGCGGCGGCGACGCATCGTCACCAGCCGCCTTGTTGATCCGCGTCAGGCGGTAGATCAGGCGGATCTCACCGCAGCTTGCTTCCGCGGCGTAAGTGCGGTCCATACGGTTGATGATGCCGGCCAACACGAACCGCGTCTCAGCCGAATAGAGCAACGCACGGTCGAGCAATTGGAAATCGAAGCTCTCGCCGACGCCGATCGTCTCCTTCGGCAGGCTCGCGTGATGCCGCGCCATGTAGCGATCGAACTCGCCGTCGATTGCCTGCCGGACCGACGCCATCGATGGCACGGCGAACAATTCGCTGTTGGCAAGCGGGATATCCGCCGACCGCTCCGGAACCAGCATGCGATCGAAGCGAAATTTTCCGGCATCGAGTTCGCGCAACGTCGCGGGATCGGTGACGGCGGCACTGCGTTCGAGCGGCACATCTTGTGCCGCAGACGCCGGTAAAGCACCACACAGCAAAGCAAACAAAATGGCGGGAAATCTTGGCGCGCGGCTCATGTCGCAACTAACACCGCGCAAAGAGGTCTATTCAAGAAAAAAGGCGCTTCACATCGCCGTGAAGCGCCTTGCTGTCCGTTAGCCGTGCCGTTATCGCGCGACGATCAGGCCCTTGCTGGTCACGACCACCCAGCGGCCATCCTGCTTGCGAATGGCGTCAACCCGGCCGAGACCAGGCACGGGATCCCCGGCATAGACCTCATACATTCCGCGCCGGCCCTCGATCAGCGCGCTGCCGTTGACGACATCGCGCAGTACCCAGCCCTCGACGGTCGGCAGCCGGGCGACTTCAGGCTTGGGCGGAGCCGCGGGTGCTGGCGCGGGCGCCGCGGCGGCAACCTGTTGCGGTACTGAGCCGGTCACTTCCTTCGCAGGGGCCGGCGCGGCGGCAGCCGTCGTTGCGGAGGCCTGGGCAGCGCGGAGCTTGTCGACGGTCTCGCTGAGCTTCGCGAGTTTGGCGGCGGGCTCAGCCTGGGCCTTTTCGACCTTGTCGAGGCGATCGCTGGCCTTGTTGAGCTGGCCTGTCGTCGTCTTGGACGTTTGCTCCAGGCTGGCTTTCAGTGCACCGATCTCGGCATCGAGCCGCGCCACCGAGGCTTCGAGCGCGCTATCCTTCGCCGACGCCACGGCCGAATCTCCGGCCATCAGTTTTCCAATGCCCGAGGTCGCCAACGCGCCACCGAGCGCACCCGCCACGGTCGCCAGCGCCACTACAGCGGCCATGGCTCCGATCCTGCGCTTGGCGGACGATGCCTCCGCCGGCGCAGCCTTCGTCTCAGCGCCGACGCGGTCGCCAGGCGACATGATCGTCACATTGCCGGGGAAGCGCGGCGCTTCCGGCTTTACGGCGTCGATTTTCGGAGCTTCATCCTTTGGCGCCTCCATCCTGACAGCGTCCACCTTGGGCGCGTCAGGCTTCGGTGCGGTCTCCTCCTGCTCGGGCGCCAGTCTCACGGGCTCGACCTCAGCCGCAGCGGCCACCGGCTCGCTCAGCGCCGGCTTGTCCGGCCCGGCTGGCCCGGCTCCAAGGGTTCCGGTGTCACCGCTGATGGGCTGGGGTTGCTGATCGCTCACGTTGGATTCTCCAGAATTGATTGACCATTTGGTAACTTTTATTGCTTGCCAAATCGTTACCGGCTCGGGCCTTACCGAAATTTTAGGAACTCATCCGGGCCGATTTTGGCCGGCACACCGCCTTCCGGACCCAAGTCCCCTATGCTGCCCTGCGGCATCCGTGGTTCCGTTTGCACCGGTCTGTTTCCCGACTAACATGGACGCAACCGACCAGCCAGAAAGGCAGGGGGCCACCATGACCATCGAGAAATGCATCAACGAGTTTGATGTAGATGACGTCATTTTTGAGGAAGGCTCGACCGGGCGGGAACTGTTCGTCGTGCTCGACGGCAAGGTCGAGATCGCCAAGATGAACGGCGCCAGCAAGACCGTGATCGTCACGCTCGGCAAAGGTGAGTTCTTCGGCGAAATGGCGGTCATCGATGGCTCGGCGCGTTCGGCAACGGCCATTGCGGCCGCCCCAAACACCCGCGTGATGCGGATCAATCACGCCCGCTTCGTCTACCTGGTCAGCCAGCAGCCGGCCTTTGCGCTCATGATCATGGATGCGCTCAGCAAGCGCCTGCGGGCATCCAACACGGTCGCCTTCCGAACCGCGGGCGATTGATGAGTGAGCGCAGACCAAGCCCCTTCAAGACGCTGCTTGACAGCGATGTCTGTTCGCTGATCCAGGCCGCCGAAGACGTTTATCAGGTCCGCTTCAAGAACCGCGCGGCGAACGCCTATCTGGTGCGCGGGAGCTCGCGTACCATCCTGATCGATGTCGGGCTGTCCTCGAATTATCCGCATCTGCTGACGTCCCTCAACCATATCGGCGTGCAGCCCGACGATATCGACATGGTGGTGCTGAGCCACGAGCACCTCGACCACATCGGCGCGGCCTATCATTTCCACGGCCGCGCCTTCATCGCTGCGCACAGGCTCGCCGCCAACAAGATCATGCTGCGCGACGACTTCTCGATGCTGCGCAAGATGTTCAACGAGCCGAACGTGCCGATCAACATCGATCTCTGGCTCGAAGAAAGCAATCTGATCGACCTTGGCAATTTCCGCCTCAACGTAATGTATACGCCCGGCCACACCTCGGCCTGCATAACCCTGTTCGACCAGGACAAGGGATTGCTATTCGCCTCTGACACGCTGATGCCCGGCGGCGTCATGGGCGGCGTGTTCGGCTCGGGCAGCATCGCCGATTACATTCAGTCGCTGGAGCGGCTGAAGGGGCTGAACTCAAAGATACTGCTGTCGGGCCACGGGCGGCTGTCCGACACGCCGCAGGAGGATGTGCGGATCGCGATCCAGCGCTCGCACGGATTGTTGTCGGACACCGCGCAATTATTCGACGCGCTGGATGCGCGAGCGAATTTCGAGCCGATCATGCAATCGGTTCGCGACCTCAACAAGCTCGACGACAGCTAGGCCAGCCCCGCGACATATTCCGCAGCGGCGAATGTGCGATCCGGCCATTTGACAAATGAAACGGCGGCTTGTTCAACGGTTCGCAACAACGAAGCCGGCAAAAAAAGCATCGGGAGAGACAGCATCATGAAGTTTTACGACTCGATCGGACCGAACCCGCGCATCGTCCGCATGTTTCATGGCGGAAAAGGGCATCGAGATGCCGAAGCAGACGGTCGATCTGCGCAAAGGTGAGAACCGTGAGGCCGAACATTTGAAGCGCAATCCGCACGGCCAAATGCCGACGCTCGAACTCGACGACGGCAGCTATCTGTCCGAGATCACCGCGATCTGCGAATATCTCGAAGAGAAGCATCCGAACCCACCACTGATCGGCGCTACGCCGGAAGAGCGCGCCGAATGCCGGATGTGGACGCGGCGCATCGATCTCAACATCTGCGAGCCGCTCGCCAACGGCTTTCGTTTCGGCGAGGGCCTGAAATTCTTCGAGAAGCGCATCCTCTGTGCGCCCGAGGCCTCGCCCGGCCTGAAGATGATCGCCGCCAACCGTCTGCAATGGCTCAACGGCCAGATGGCCGATGGCCGCCAATATATCTGCGGCAAGCGCTTCACGCTGGCCGATATCCTGCTCTATGGCTGGCTCGATTTCGCCGGCCAGGTCGGCCAGCCGCTCATACGGCAAACGCCAATATCGTGGCCTGGATGGCGCGGGTGGGAGAGCGGTCTTCGGTGAAGGCGTAGACTCTCTCCTCGTCATTGCGAGCGAAGCGAAGCAATCCATTTCACCACACGGGGACAGATGGATTGCTTCGTCGCTTTGCTCCTCGCAATGACGCGGATGGTTAGGTGCTCTAAATCACCACCGGCGCGTCCGGCAGCTCATTCGCCCCGCCGCCAGCCCTCGGAAAATGGGTCGCCAATTCGCGCGACACCGCGGCGACGCCCTTGATCACACCGCGTTCGAAATTCCCTGCCCTGAAATCCGCTTCCATCTCCTTGCAAATCTTCTCCCAGCCGGCTGCGCCGACCTTGGCATCGATCCCGCGGTCGGCGACGATCTCGACGTCGTGATCGGCAAGCAAGAGATAGATCAGCACGCCGTTATTGTCGGCGGTATCCCATATCCGCAAATGCGAAAAGACGTCCAGCGCCCGTTCTCGCGCGGGTTGGTTGCGAAACAACGGCGCGCCGTCGAGCGCGCCTTCGACCACGAAACGGACCTGTCCGGAATGAGTTGCCTCGCCCGCTTTGATCGCCTGTTCGATCCTCGCCAAGACGGCTGGCGGGAAATCGCGGCGGCGGCGCCAGTGGTGCTGGAGAAGATGCCTGATGATACGTTTGATGCTCATGTCTACCAGCTCCCCGATGCACCGCCGCCGCCAAAGCTGCCGCCGCCACCGCGGAACCCGCTCTCGCTGGAACTGCTACCGCCGGACCAGGAGCCGCCGCTGCCACCAACCCATCCACTGTCTCTGCCGCGGCGTCCAACGCTTGGCCCCATCGAGCCCATGTTCTGGACGAGGAAACTTACGACAAACGCGATAAGGCCGATGAGGATAGCCGCTGCGAGCGATCCCGCAACGAACCAGCCGAAGATTCCCACGATGCCGCCGGTTGCCGCCGCGCCGATGAATCGGCCGAGCACCGCCCTCAGCACCCCGCCGACAATGAAAACGAAGACGAGAATAATTGGATTGAACGGGTCGACATAGTTGGACAGACCGGGACTTTGCCAGTGTGGCGGCTCCGGCTCCGGCAGTTTCTCGCCATTGGCGACCGCAATCATCCGGTTGACGCCTGCCGAAACGCCGCCGGCGAAATCGCCGCTCTTGAATTTTGGCGTGATGTCCTCGTCGATGATGCGCCTGGTGGTGGCATCGGTGAGCGCGCCCTCGAGGCCGTAGCCGACCTCGATCCGCAAGCGGCGATCGTTCTTGGCGATCACGAGCAGCGCGCCGTCGTCAATTTTCTTGCGGCCGATCTTCCAGGCTTCCGCGACGCGGAGCGCGAATTGCTCGATTGCCTCGCCGTCGGTCGTCGGCACGATCAGCACCGCGATCTGGCTGCCCTTTCGCGTCTCGAGATCCTTCAGCCGCTGCGTCAGCGCGGCGATGTCGCCGGCGGTGAGCGTGCCGGTCTGATCGACGACCCGCCCGCTCAAGGGCGGAACCGCGACGAGCGCCAGGGCTGAAGCAGCCCAGCACAGCAGTAGCGCAAGAAGGGACGCTCTCGCAGCGTTCATCGCAGTGGACTTTTCAGCCGCTACTTGGCGGGCGCCGGCGTCGGATTGAAGTCAACCTTCGGCGCCGTCGAGATCGCCTTCTCGTTCTCCACCGTGAAATTCGGCTTTTCCTTGTAGCCGAACGCCATCGCCGTCAGATTGTTCGGGAACGTGCGGATGCCGACGTTATAGTCCTGCACCGCCTTGATGTAGCGGTTGCGCGCCACCGTGATGCGGTTTTCGGTGCCTTCGAGCTGCGCCATCAAATCGCGAAACAGCGCGTCCGATTTGAGCTGCGGATAGTTTTCCGTGACGACCAACAGCCGCGATAGCGCGCTCGTGAGTTCGCTTTGGGCGGCCTGGAATTTCTGGAACGCGGCAGGATCATTCAGCACCTCTGGCGTCGCCTGGATGCTGCCAACCTTGGCACGGGCATTGGTGACGCCGAGCAGCACGTCCTTTTCCTGCTGCGCAAAGCCTTTTACGGAATTGACGAGGTTCGGCACCAGATCGGCCCGGCGCTGATATTGGTTGACCACTTCCGACCAGCCCGACTTGACCTGCTCGTCATTGGTCTGGATGGCGTTGTAGCCGCAATTGGTCAGACTCAGGCACGACAGCGTCGCCAGCACGGTTAAAAATCTGCGCATCGAACTCTCCCAAAGAAACGTTCAACGCCAACCTATCTGATTGGTTGCGTCTGGCATGCAAGGCACGAGCCTGCCTCAGGTTCATTTTGTAGCCCGATGGCCCTTGCCTATCGTTCGCCGAAATAACAACATGGCCCGATAATAATAGAGGGAGGGCCGATTGACCGCTTTCGAAACCATCGTCGTGGAGCGGCCGGAGCCGCGCATCGCGCGGATCGTGATGAACCGGCCCGAGGCGCGCAACGCGCAGAACCTGCAGATGACCTACGACCTCAACGCCGCCTTCGACCAGGCGGTGCAGGACGACGCGGTCAAGGTCATCGTTCTCGCCGGCAACGGCCCGCATTTTTCGTCCGGGCATGATCTGCGTCCGGGGGCTAAGAACACTGCCGGCGTGGATTTTCCGCCGATCGGAAATTGGGGCGGGTTCGCCGAACCCAACGCCCACGGCCGCTTTGCGCGCGAGCAGGAAATCTATCTGCAGATCACGCGACGCTGGCGCAACCTCGCAAAGCCGACGATCGCCGAAGTGCACGGCAAATGCATCGCCGGCGGATTGATGCTGGCGTGGGCCTGCGACCTCATTGTCGCAAGCGATGATGCCGAGTTCTGTGATCCTGTGGTCACCATGGGCGTCTGCGGCGTTGAATGGTTCGTGCATCCCTGGGAGCTCGGCCCGCGCAAGGCCAAGGAATTGCTGTTCACCGCCGACATATGGAGTGCGCAGGAAGCGCACCGGCTCGGCATGGTCAACCACGTCGTGCCGCGGGACGAGCTTTCCCCCTTCGTGATGAAGCTTGCTGAAAGGATCGCGGCGAAACCTTCCTTCGCGCTGAAGCTGACCAAGGAAGCGGTCAACCGTTCGGTCGACGTGATGGGACAGCCCGCCGCGATCGAGCAGGCATTCGCGCTTCATCAGCTCTGCCACGCACACAACCTTCAGGAATTCGGAATGATCGTCGATCCCTCAGGTCTTCACCCGTCCGTCCGAAAGCCGGCGCAGGCCAGCTAAGAAAAGGTAGAAGAAAATCAGATGGACCTCACCCTGAGCGACGAGCAGCGGCTGCTGCGCGAAAGTGCCGACCGCTTCGTCAGCGAGACCTATACCGCCGATCATCGCCGCCGGATCGCCAATGATCCGCTCGGCTTCAGCGCCGACATCTGGAAACAGTTCGCCGATCTCGGCTGGTTGGCGCTGCCGATTGCCGAGTCGCATGGCGGGCTCGGCGGCGGCGCGATCGAGATCGGCATCCTGATGGAGGCGTTCGGACGTGCGCTCGTTTCCGAACCATATCTTTCAACCGTCGTCATCGGAGCCTCGCTGATCTCGGAGTGCGGCACGGAAACGCAGAAGCAGGCACTATTGCCGAAAATCGCCGATGGTTCACTGATTCTGGCATTCGCGCATTCCGAACGACAGGCGCGCTACGACCTTGCCAAGGTGGCTACGACGGCGAAGAAAACGCCCGACGGCTGGCGCCTCGACGGCCAGAAGATCGCGGTGCTCGACGGCAGCGCTGCCGCGCAGATCATCGTCTCGGCACGCATCGATGGCGGCAAGATTAGTCTGTTCATGGTGCCGCGCGGCGCGCCCGGCCTCACCTCACGCGATTTCCCGCGGCTCGGTGGCGGGAAGGCCTGCAACCTCGAACTCAGTGATGTGCAGCTTCCCGCCGATGCCCTGCTCGGCGACGGCAGTGACGTCTTGCCTGCGATCGAAGCCGTGGTCGATCGCGCCATGGCCGCGCTTGGCGCGGAGGCTGTCGGTATCATGCAGACCCTGCTCGACCAGACGCTGGAATACACCAAAATCCGAAAACAGTTCGGACGGCCGTTGTCCGCCAATCAAGTGATCCGTCATCGGCTGGCCGACATGGCCATGCAGTGCGACGAAGCGCGCTCGATGGCGCTGCGCGCCGCACTGATGGCCGATGCCGAACCGGTGGCGCGCAGCCGTGCCGCTTCGGGCGCCAAAGCCAAGATCGGTAAATGCGCCCGCTTCGTCGCCGAGCAATCGGTCCAGCTTCATGGCGCGATGGGCGTAACCGAAGAGCTCGATATCGGCTCCTACTTCAAACGGCTGCTCGCCTTCGAGACGCTGTTCGGCGGCAGCGCCCATCATTACCGCCGGCACGCTGCCCTTGGCGGCCGCGCCGTCCAGGCCTGAAAGGAACGCTAGCCATGGATCTTACCTTCAGCGCCGAAGAGCGCGCCTTCGAGAAAGAGGTACGCGAGTTCATCGCGGCCAGCCTCACGCCGGAAATGAAGCGCGCCACCGCGCTGACGCCTTCGGTGTTCTCCGATCCTGATATCGGCATGGCCTGGCAGCGCGCGCTGCACAACAAGGGCTGGGGCGCGCCGGGCTGGCCGGTGGATCATGGCGGGCCCGACTGGACGCCGGCGCAACGCTGGATTTTTGAGGCCGAATGCGCCCGCGCCGGCGCGCCAAACGTGAACGTGATGGGCGTCAAGATGGTCGGCCCGGTCATCATCGGCTTCGGCTCGCCCGAGCAGAAGAATTTTTATCTGCCGCGGATTCTCTCCGGCGAGGATTACTGGTGCCAGGGCTATTCCGAGCCGGGCTCCGGCTCCGACCTCGCTTCGCTGAAAACCCGCGCGGTGCGCGACGGCGACGATTACATTATCAACGGCACCAAGATCTGGACTACGCACGCCCACTATGCCAACCGGATGTTCGCGCTGGTGCGCACCAACGAGACCGAGCGGCAGCAGGACGGCATCTCTTTCATCCTGATCGACATGAAGACGCCAGGTATCACCATAAGGCCGATTCTCACCATCGGTGGCGATCATGAGGTGAACCAGGTGTTTTTTGACGACGTGCGCGTGCCCGTCGGCAACCGCGTCGGCGAGGAAGGCAAGGGCTGGACCTACGGCAAATATCTGCTCGAGTTCGAACGCGGCTCCGGCATCGCCTCGGCCAAGCTGCGCGATGCGCTGAAGACGGTCTCTAGCCTTGCCGAATCTGACGCGACCGGCCGCGCCATCGACGATCCCGATATCGCGGTGCGGATGTCGGAGATCGAGGTCGATATCGATACACTCGAGATGACGGAATTGCGCGTGCTGTCGGCGCTGCAGACCGGGCAAAATCCTGGCGCGGTGTCGTCGCTCCTCAAACTGCGCGTCAGCGAAATCCGCCAGGCGGTGACGCGGCTCGGCGTCGACGTGATCGGCAATGACGGGCTCTATGTCGAGCCAATGCGGCCACTCTACCGGCTCAACGAGGCGCCGGGAATCCCCGAGGAGATGCTGCCGGTGGTGCCGGAATATCTCAACGGCCGGGCCTATACGGTTTTCGGCGGCTCATCGGAGATCCAGCGCGATATCGTCGCGAAGATGGTGTTGGGGCTGTAGGCTCACTTGCTCCGTCGTTCCGGAGCGCGCAAAGCGCGAACCCGGAACCTCGAAGTTGCGGCGCGAGATTCCGGGTTCAACGCTTCGCGTTGCCCCGGAATGACGAGAGGATAGAGAGCGCCTCTTAGTCCTCAACCCTCGCATCCCTTATCGCCTGCCAGACCTTCGCCGGCGTCAGCGGCGTGTTGAGCTGCTTGATGCCGAGCTCGCTCAACGCATCCATCACGCCGTTGGTGACGCAGGGCGGGCCGCCGATGGCGCCGGATTCGCCGCAGCCCTTGGCGCCCAGCGGGTTAGTGCGGCACGGCCCGGAATCGTCCAGCGTCACGGCAATCGGCGGAATATCGTCAGCGCGCGGCACGCAATAGTCCTGATAGCTGGCGGTGAGTAGCTGCCCTTCCTCGCTGTAGGCGACGCCCTCATAGAGCGCCTGCCCGATGCCCTGGGCGACGCCGCCGTGCACCTGGCCGGTCACCAGCATCGGGTTGACGGCAATGCCGACGTCGTCGACCGTGGTGTAACGCACCACCTTGCTCACCCCGGTTTCCGGATCGATCTCGACCTCGCAAATGTGCGTGCCGTTCGGCCAGCTCGGCCCGTCGACTTCGCCTTCGGAATCGACGGAGAGTCGCGCGCCATCTTCGTTCTTCGCAATCTCGAACAGGCTGATGCGTTTGTCGGTGCCTACCACCGTCAGCCAGCCGTTGCGATATTCGATATCCTCGACGGACGTTTCCAGCACGTTCGAGGCCTTCTCGCGCGCCTTCTGGATCATATCGTTGGTGGAAACCGCAACTGCCGTGCCGCCGACAAACAGCGAGCGCGAGCCGACGCTGCCGAAGCCGGTGGCGAGATCGGTATCGCCCTGCACGACGTCGATCTTGTCCATGGGAATTCCGAGCGTATCGCATACCATTTGCGTGTAAGTGGTCTGCAGGCCCTGCCCCATCGCCATGGTACCGGAATGCAGGATAACGCGGCCTTCCGCGGTCGCGTGCAGGCTGACCTTTTCGGTATGCGCGCGCCCGCCGGTCCATTCGATATAGCTGGTGAGGCCGCGGCCGTAGAGCAGCCCCTTCTTCTTCGCCGTCTTTTTGCGCGCGGCAAAGCCGTCCCAATCCGATAGTTCAGCGGCGCGCGACAGTATATGCGCGAAGGCGCCGGAATCGTAGACCTGGCCGACGGCGTTGGTATAGGGCAGTTGCGCGGGCTTGATGTAATTCACCTTGCGGATGGTGCGTGGGTCCATGCCGATCTGGCGCGCGGCGGCATCCATCAGCCGCTCGACGACGAACACCGCTTCCGGCCGCCCCGCCCCGCGATAGGCACCAACCGGCGCGGTGTTGGTCATCACCGATTTCACCTCGAAATGCACCAGCGGCAGATCGTAGACGCCGGTCTGCACGAACGGCCCGAGCACCAGCGGAATGATGTTCCCAGTCCCCGACGAGTACGCGCCGGTGCCGCCGATCGAGCGGACGCGATAGGCGAGCACGCGGCCCTTGGCGTCGAGCGCGAATTCGCCGGTCGAGGTCAGATCGCGGCCATGTGTGCCGCCGACGAACTCGTCGGTGCGATCGCCGCGCCAGCGGATCTTCTTGTTCAGCTTGGTCGCGGCGTAAGCAACGATGCCGTCTTCGGGATAGAGGCTGGTCTTCTGGCCAAAGCCGCCGCCGATGTCGCCGACCAGCACGCGCACACTATCCTTCGGCCGCTTCAGTATGGATTCCGCGAGCAGGTCCCGGGTCGAGCCGGGCGTTTGCGACTGCACGTGCAGGATCAACCGGCCGGTCTTCTTCTCGATCTCGGCAATCGTCGAGCGAGGCTCCATCGCCGAGGGCACCAGCCGCTGGCTGACCAGGTCGAGCGAGACCGTGTGCGCAGCCTTGGCAAAGGCCTCCTCGACCTTGGCGGCATCGCCGTAGCTCATGACAGCCACGATGTTGTCGGGCGCTTCGGGCCACACCACCGGCGCGCCAGGCTTCACCGCCTCGACAGGGTCGACCACTGAGGGCAGCACCTCGTAGTCGACCACGATCGCTTCGGCCGCGGTCTGCGCCAGCACGCGGGATGTCGCCACCACGGCGGCCACGGCCTCGCCGGCATAGCGAACGACTTCGTGGGCGAGCAAACGCCGCGGCGGCACCGTCATCGGCGAGCCGTCCGGCCGCTTGAAGATCGCAAGCGTGGGGATAGTGCCGATATCGTCCTTGATCAGGTCGGCCCCGGTATAGATCGCTTCGACACCGGGCATCCCGGCGGCGGCTTCGGTATCTATCGAGACGATTTTGGCATGAGCATGGGGTGAGCGCAGCACGTAAAACCACAGCGCGCCCTCCTCCGGCTTGTCGTCGATGAACTGTCCCTTCCCGGTGAGCAGTCGCTGGTCTTCCAAACGCTTGACCGGCTGGCCCGCACCAAACCGCATATTACCGGGAAGAATGTTCATCAGTTTGTCCTTCGAGCTTCCTTGTCAGATCGAGCGGGGTTTTAGCGGTTTTTCCGCAGGAGACAACTCATTCAGCTCACTGTAACAAATGCACCGACGCGCCGGGCGCGGGTGACCGCGAACGGGTATGATTCTGCTGCAGGGGGCTATTAGCCGCGGCTGATATCCACGATATCGACGTTGACATCGCGCGTTTCCGAACCGCGTTTCAGTGTGATGCGGACGCTCTTGCCCGCACCGACCTGCTCGATCTGATCGGTCAGGTCGGAGAGCCGGTGAACCGGCTTACCATCGGCTTGAACGATCACGTCGCCGAGCGCGCCCGAGTTGAAATCCACGCCACGGATGCCGGCCCGTTCGGCCGGACTTCCGGGCGCGGTACGCACGACGATCACCCCTTCGACGCCCATGCGCGTCGCAACGGCTTCACCGGCAGCGACGATGCCGATTCCCGGGGTCGGTACGCGACCATTCTTGATGAGTTCGGGCACGATACGATTGACGATATCGGCCGGAATGGCGAAGCCGATGCCGGCGCTGGAGCCGGAGGGCGAGATGATGGCCGTGTTGACGCCGATCAACCGTCCCGCCGAGTCCAAAAGAGGGCCACCGGAATTGCCGGGATTGATCGCGGTGTCGGTCTGGATCACGTTGGCAATCTCGCGACCGCTGCTGGTCGGCAGCCGCCGCTTGAGCGCGCTGATGATGCCGCTCGTCAGCGATTGATCTAGTCCGAATGGGTTGCCAATCGCGAATGCAATTTGGCCTACCTTGAGGTCGTTAGAACTGCCAAGCGCCACCGGCGGCGGCAGCTGGCGCGGATTCCTGATCCGCAGCACCGCCAGATCGTAGTTCGGTGCTACGCCGACGATTGAAGCTTGGGCCACCTCGCCCGAGGCGAAGCGAACGGCTACCTCGCGGCCATTTTGCACGACGTGATTGTTGGTGACCACATGACCGCTACTGTCCCAGACAAAGCCAGTGCCGGAGGCTGCCGGGCCGGAGGCCGCCGGGCCTTCCTCTTCTTCGAAGGGATTGGCTATGGCGGATCGCGCCGCGACCTGCACGACCGACGGCGAGACTCGCTCGAAAAGCTCTATGTTTGCGCGCTCGGCATCGGACAGCGGACCGCGCTGGTCGACGGTTCGGGCGGTGGTCTTGGTCCATGGGCTGTAGCGAATATTGGAAAGGGTCAGCGCGACCAGTACGGCTGCTATGACGGCTAAAGAAAGCGCGAAGCGACGGTTCATCGGTCACTCATCTGGTAATGCCGCTCGCTTGCAAGGCGCGAAAGCGGGAGGCGGGATTTTCAGCCCGCTGTGGTGTCCGCGTGACAAACGCCCCGGCTGGCCGAAAGTTTCTGGTGTTTCAGAGGCTTGTTGGCGCACTAAAAACCCCCTGTCCTGCATGATCTGGGCAGCATCTAGGCAGCGCGATTTGTCGCGCAAGAAGTAGTCGCCATTGAAACCAAACCTCGCTGTTCCCATTGTCAGGAGACGCAGTCCAGGGCCACGGGCCTTATGGACCAGGTGAATGCGCCGACGCGCTTGCCGCGAGGGCGTGCGCCCGGAGTTCGATCATGAACAACAATTCGATGATGAACAACAAAGCGCGTTTCAATGTCGGCTATGCGATCGCCGCCATCTTTGGCATCTTCATCATTCAATACTTCATTTCAACTGCCAGCCAGATCGCCGTCATCCCCTACAGCGAGTACCAACAGCTGCTGAAGCAGGGGAAGGTCGCGACCGTCGGTATCTCCGACCGGACCTTGCAGGGCACGTTGAAAGAGCCGCTGTCCGGTGGGCAGAAACAGTTCGTCACTACTCGGGTCGATCAGGAGACCGCGCAGGAGCTCGAGAAATACAATGTCCGCTTCACTGGCCAGATCGAGAGCACCTTTCTCCGCGACCTGCTGTCATGGGTCATGCCGGTGCTGCTGTTCTTCGGCCTGTGGTGGTACATCGGCAAACGCACCATGGAAGGCGGAGGTCTCGGCGGCGGGCTGATGGCGATCGGCAAGAGCAAGGCCAAGATCTATGTCGAGTCCGATACCGGCGTGACGTTTGCCGATGTGGCCGGCGTCGACGAAGCCAAGGATGAGCTGCGCGAAGTCGTCGACTTCCTGAAAAATCCGACCGACTATGGACGGCTCGGAGGGCGCATGCCCAAAGGCGTGCTGCTGGTCGGTCCGCCCGGCACCGGCAAGACGCTGCTGGCCAAGGCGGTGGCCGGCGAGGCCAAGGTGCCGTTCTTCTCGATTTCAGGTTCGGAATTCGTCGAGATGTTCGTTGGCGTCGGCGCGGCGCGGGTGCGCGACCTGTTTCAGCAGGCACATCAGAAAGCGCCTGCCATCATCTTCATCGACGAACTCGATGCGCTCGGCCGCGCCCGCGGCATCGGGCCGTTTGCGGGCGGCCACGACGAGAAGGAGCAGACGCTCAATCAGCTTCTGGTCGAACTCGATGGCTTTGACTCGCGCTCCGGCCTCGTCATCCTGGCCGCCACCAACCGGCCTGAAATCCTCGATCCGGCGCTTCTGCGCGCCGGTCGCTTCGACCGCCAGGTGCTGGTCGACCGCCCCGACAAGAAGGGCCGCACCGAAATTCTTAAAGTTCATATGAAGAAGGTGCAGCTCGACTCCGGCGTTGATGCCGAGGCGGTCGCGGCACTGACGCCCGGTTTCACCGGCGCCGATCTTGCCAATCTGGTCAACGAAGCCGCGCTGCTGGCGACGCGGCGCGGCGCCACTGCCGTCGCGATGACCGATTTCAACAACGCCGTCGAGCGCATGGTCGCGGGGCTGGAGAAGCGAAACCGCCTGCTCAATCCGAAGGAGCGCGAGATCGTTGCCTATCACGAGATGGGTCACGCCTTGATCGCGCTGTCGCTGCCCGGCGTCGATCCCGTGCACAAGGTATCGATCATCCCGCGCGGCGTCGGCGCGCTCGGCTACACCATCCAGCGCCCGATCGAAGATCGCTTCCTGATGACCAAGGAGGAACTGGAGAACAAGATGGCGGTGCTGCTCGGCGGCCGGGCGGCGGAGTTGATCGTATTCAACCACCTGTCCACCGGCGCCGCCGACGATCTTCGCCGCGTCACGGATATCGCCCGCAGCATGGTGACGCGCTACGGCATGTCCGAAAAACTCGGCGGCGTCGCCTACGAGCGTGATCCCGGCAACTTCTTGGCCGGGGCCGATCGGCCCTTCCCCACGCGCGAGCGCGATTATGCCGACGAAACCGCTGCGGCAGTCGACGAGGAGGTTCGCGCGATCGTTGATCGGGTGTTCGAACGCGCGCAGGGCATCCTGAAGGCGCGCCGTGCAATCCTGGATCGCGCGGCGAAAAAATTGTTGGAGAAGGAAACCCTGGAGCAGAGCGACCTTGAGGCATTGATACGCGAAACACCGAAGGAGGCGCTGCGGGCGATCTAACCTTATCCGAGATCGCGCAGCGCCGCCTCGACCACCTTGCGCTGCTCGGCCGTCAGCGCCGCCTGCGGCGGGATGGGATCGCCGACCGCGTAACCCTGAATCTCAAGTCCGGCCTTGATGCAGGCGGCCAGGTTGAACCGCGCAAAAGCCTCGTTGATGTGCCATAGCTTGCGCTGCAACGCCATCGCCTCATCCCAGCGCGCCGCCTTGCAAAGATTGTAGAGTTCGACGCTCTGCCGCGGGATGATGCAGGCAGGACCGGCCATCCAGCCCACCCCACCGATCAGCATCACCGCCGCTGGGATATGGGCGGATGCGGAGAACACGCGGATCGCCTGTCCACAGCGATTCATGATCGACAGCAGCCGGCCGGTATTGGTGGAGGCGTCCTTGATATAGCCGATGCGTGGATGGGTCGCGAGCCGCGCGATCACGTCGAGCGTGAGATCGGAGCGCTGGAATTGCGGATTGGTGTAGATCACGACGGGAATGTCGACCGCGTCGGCAATGGCGCGGAAATAGGATTCGACCTGCGCGTCGGCGACCGGGAAGTAAGCTTCCATGATCGCAAGAATTCCGTCGGCGCCGAGCTCTTGATACGCCTTCGCCTGCGCCACCGCATCCGCCGTCGATGTCGAGGCAACCCCGGCGATCACCGGCACGCGGCCATCAGCGGCTTCGATAGTGGCCTGCACGACGCTGGCACGCTGCGCCTGGTTGAGATAGGCGAACTCGCCGGTCGATCCCAGCGGCGTCAGCCCATGCACGCCTGCCTTGATGAGGTCGTCGCAGAGCCGGCCCAGCACTTCGGTGCGGATTTGGCCTGATCCATCGACTGGTGAGACCAGATAGGGAAAGACGCCGTGAAAATCAGCCATGGAAGGAATATGCCTTCAGGAGAGTCCGGACCGCCATGGCTATCCGGAATACCGGCGCAAGACAACGTTTCGCAAACGTGATGACCTGATCCCATCCGCCGAAGCAATGTCATGTTGGCTGCCTTGAGCGGCTGCCGCGCGCGTGGGCCGCGACTCCATATCGGCATCTCAGCTCGATTGAATAGTTGGTCGGATCGATCGTCGGCGGCGGCTCGCCTGCGCAGCGCCTGAAACAACAATCATCATCGCGAGCATAGCGCCGAAATGTCGCGCCGAGGATGCCGTCCTCGATGAGCTTCACGCGCCAAAAGCGCCTGCAGGTTCCGGATCATACCGTCGCACCACTTGCCGGAAAGCAGGGCCCGAGAGGCCGCGTCACGCGCTATGCACGCTGCACCACATGGCCAAAAGATGTCCACAGATGTTCACAGGTTCTAACGATTTAACTCACGATAATTTCACGACTTTCTTCGCACTCTCGCAGCCTTGACCAATCGCGAGAATAGTCTTGATGGCTGTGCAGAAGGTCACTGACGCATCCTCCTTCCGAACTTCCGAGCTCAGTCCGCGCGGCTCTAATCCGCCAGCGACAGTTCCCGGCTTTCGTCACTTCCTCGGCACACCGGCTCCTTCGCAGCGCTTCCGCGCCTTCGGTATCGATCCGCTCGAGTCGCCGTCACACCATGCAAAGCTTCGCGGATTGATGCATCGCCTGTCACGGCGAATGGATGCCGCCATCAAATGGCCGCCACACCAGGCTCGATCGGCGGAACACTGGGAAAATCCCTTCATCCCCTC
This sequence comes from Bradyrhizobium sp. 157, assembly GCF_023073815.1. NCBI lineage: Bacteria > Pseudomonadati > Pseudomonadota > Alphaproteobacteria > Hyphomicrobiales > Nitrobacteraceae > Bradyrhizobium > Bradyrhizobium sp. 157. Next base: position 40,774 of record NZ_JADPKF010000107.1, read on the forward strand.
GGGCTACACTTATCTGCTGCAGTTCATTGCGCATGATTTGGTTCACTCGGCGATTCCGCTTTCGGTCGCGGGAGGGCTCGGCCGAGGGACGACCAATGCCCGTCGTGCGCCGCTTCGGCTTGAAACGCTGTACGGCAGCGGCCCGGTCGGATCACCGCACATCTATGCGCTCGACGCACCGAGCGACGACCGGCGCACCAAGCTGCGGCTCGGGCGAATGCGCTGGAAGGAAAAGCAATCGGCGACCGGCTGCCCATTTCGCGATATCGCACGGACCCCCGCCGAGAACGTGACGGGCATCGATCGCAGCATAGCGGGTGTCCGCATTGCCCTCACCGAAGCGCTGGTTGCCGATCCGCGCAATGACGATCACGCCGTAATGTCCCAGCTCACCACGCTGTTTGCGCTGCTGCACAACGGGCTCGTCGATATCATTCGCCGCCATGAAGGCAATGCCGGGCCAAACGGCCAGTTCGGCGCCGCCTACAAGCGCTTCCTGTGCGCTCGCGGCGCATTGACGGCCATCTATCACAACGTCATCCGCAACGACCTGATGCGACGGGTGATTCATCCGGCGATCTACGCGAGCTACTGCGGGCCTGCCCCGCACTTCATCGACCGTTTCGCACCAACCGACGGTCCTGCGATCGGAGATTGGGAAATTCCGTTCGAGTTTTCGCACGGTGCGTTTCGCTTCGGTCACGCCATGGTGCGGCCCGAATACCAGATCAATGACCGGTCGCTCCACGACCTCAACAATACGCTTGAAAAGAGCTCCGTGAACGACCCGGCAAACATGCCGCTCGACGAAACATGGATGGTGCAATGGTCGCGCTTTTTCGAGATTAACGGCTCGACGCCGAATTTGAGCCGCCGCATCGGACCGCATCTCAGCGATGGACTTGGCAATGACCAGATCTTTCCGGCGTTCGACGAGACGGAACGGGTCGGCCTGCTCTATCGCGACCTGCTCGGCGCGGGCCTCGCCGGCATGTGGTCGGTAGATGCATTGATTGCCGAGATCGGCAGCAGGCAGCCGCATTTCATCGCCACCTCGCGCCTGCTTGCCGACCGCGCCTATCGCGTCAATCAGCTTCGCGAATGGCTCCTTTCGACACCGGCCTACGGCGCACTGACGGATGAGGACATTGAAACCCTTTCGAACGATCCGCCGCTGCCGTTTTTCATCTTGTTCGAGGCGATGCAGCAGACGGAGGGCCTGCAACTCGGGCTGCTGGGTTCGATCATCGTTTCGGAAGTGATATTCGGAGCGCTCGCGAGCGTCCCGCAATCGGCCGGCGGCGGCTCGCTCGCCGACCAACTGGATCTCGTTTCCCGCGAATTTTACCTGACGAACCTACTTCAGGAAGTTCCAGAGATCTCAAACATGGCGCAGTTGGTGGAGTTGACCACCGAAATTGCCGAGCTGCAGCAGGCCGTGCCTGCATTTTTGTGAGCGGAATTGTCCGTCTCGCGCAAACCGGAGGAGTAGAAACTATGGCCCTCGAAAGAATGCAAGTGACCAACCATGAGCGCTGGGGCAACCTCGTAAAGACCTGGTCGACGGGCAAGAACTATCTTGACGACGACAACGAGTATCCGATCCCGACCACCGTCGAGGAATTCAAGGAGCAACTCGCCAAGGCGCAGGTGTTCATGACGGTGCCGGATCGCTACACGAAGGTGAAGTTCGTCGAGCAGCAGATGGACACGATCGTGGTGCGCTTGCCGCCCGCCGTGGCGATCGCGGATTCCGAAGAGAAGCTCAGCAAGCCGGGCGCGACCTATCCGCTTCCGCCGTTCTACAAGCGGCTGTTCAACGGGATGGATCCCGTAATTCCGGAAGCCGACAAGTTCAAGGTGCATGCCGAGCGTATCGGCGATTACACAATTAGCTTCTGCGCCTAGTCAGAGCTGGACGATATCCCCGACAGGAAGCCCTGCGCCGAGCAAACCTCGACGAAGGGTTTCCTGTCGCTCTCTCACGCTAATCGGGTGAGCCTGCATGACCCACCGCACGACAGCCTCGTCGGTCGGGGTCGATGTACCGACCCAAAACGAGCGTAATCCATTCACGAAGCGCTGAGCTTCTTCGCGCGCCTTCCCCAACTCCCCAAGATAGAACAGCGCGGCGGTTCGCCATGCGGGCAATGTCCGCCCGACGCCATTGGCGCGGTCGCAGGCCTCAACGGCGCCTGCGTAGTCGCCGCATAGAAAGCGAATGGTGCAATGATAAGCCCATTCAAGATAGGAAGGCGCAGGTGAGAGCGTCAGCGCTTGATCGGCCCTGAGCCGGGCCTGCTCGATTGATCCGCAAAAGACCTCATAGTGAGCGCTCGACAGCAACGTCCACGGGTCGTTGTCATTGAGCTCGCAGGCAAGCGCCATATGCGGCGCAGCTTCGGCTTCTCGAAGCGCCATCACATAGGACCAGCCGCAGCACAGATGCGCCCTGGAATCGACCGGGTCCAGTTGAACGGCGGTCTTCGCCAGTTCAAGAGTGGCCTTGGCCTTTTCCAGATCGCGAAAGATCCCGGGATGGACCAGATGTTCGATGTTGTTCATCTGCACGAGGCTGCTGTAGCAGGGCGAGAAACCCGGATTGTCGCGGATCGCATCGCGAAAGATGGCGACCGCCCGCCGCCAGCTTTCGGGATCGAACTTCGACATCAGGCTCTGTCCGCGCAGCCAGCGGTCATGCAGGTCGAGCGATACGTCAGGCTCGCCGGCCAACCGCATCAAACGTTCGGTCGAGAGCTGCACGTTCAGCGAGGTGGCGATGCGGCGGATGATGCGCTGCTGTGTTTCGAACCAGTTGCCGAGGCCGAGCCGGAAGCTTTCGCTCCAGACATAAATCCCGGTGGTATCATCCCGAAGCACCATCACGATGTTGATTTCGGCACCCGCCTGGTAGGCGGTGGTCTCGATGCAGTATTGCGGAGACGTACCCGCCGGAAGCACGAGGGCCGCCGGAGGACGATCGACGACGCTCCATTCCCGGAAGCGCACGAGACAGGCCGCGAGATGCTGGGAGAACCCCTGCACCAGATGGCTGTGGTCCTCGTCGACACCGTGCATCGCAAAGGGCCGCAGCACCAGGCGCGTCTTGGCAGGCGCATTGACCGGTGGCGACATCGGGACGACCGGCTGGAGAGCGGTCGCTCTGACCATCCTGACAGCGAATTCGTCATTCGCTGCCGAGGCGGTCCGATCGGCCGGCGCGCGCTCCATAATACCAAGCTTGATGTTAGCAACGAGTTCTTCGGTGGCCGACGACGGCTCCATGGCGTAGTCGCGATCGAGCAGGTCCCACAGCGCCTTGTAGATGCGCAGCGCGCCGGCAATATCGCCTTCTTCCGCATGCGTCCGCATCAGATAGCGGCAGGCGTATTCATGGGTCGGATCGAGATTGACGATCGCGGCCGCGATCCTCTTTTTGGATTCGTCGGGAACGCTTGCGGAGGTCAAGCCTTCGTCGAGATTGCGCATCAGCCGTTCATGGATGGTCTGCCGCTTGGCCAGCACCCACACCCGGAACGACGGGTCGAGATCGTCCATTCCTTCGAGCAACCGCCCGTCGAGCTGCGGGGTATCGAGCAGCAGCGGATGAACGCGCCCGCCTTCGGCGAGCTGAATCACGCTTTCGATATCGACTTCGATTCGTCCGACGTCGAGGCCGATCAGCAGCCGCTCCGCGATGAAACCGTCATAGCCGACCTCCTCAAGCAACGATCGCAGTTCGCGGACGACCTGACGCAACGAGGCACGCGCCTTTTCCTCGTCGGAGCGGCTCCACAGCAGGCCGACCAACCGCTCGCGGCTCTCCTGCTTGGTCTCTGACAGCGCGAGATAGCTAAGGACCGCACCGGCCTTGCGGGTTCGCAATTCGATCGGCCGGCCGTTAAGCCGCAGGCCGAGCCGCCCGACCAGCGATACCGATAGACGCGGAGCGCTTTCGGGCGCCGCCGCGGCATTGTCTGATGTCATCGCGTTGGCACTAGCCGGCATGAAACGGTTTCCGGAACCGGTTGGTTAATTCCCGCCACTCTATATCAAAGGGACACCTCCGGTATAGGTTGCGCCACCCCCACTTCGCGCCATCGCATCCTGCAGCCTGGCCGTGACGATTTCGGATGGCTCGAGTTGCAGGCCTGGGGCAATCACGCGGACGACCGGAACGGCAAAACGCTGGCGCGTGAGTTCGAGGTAGAACGTCTCGATGCCGACCTTTTCCAAACGCTGTACGATCAATCCAAATATGACGCTCGCCTCAGTTGCGGGAAAGGGCAGATGGGCCGCGCACTCTGCGACCGGCTGCAGCAATCTGCAGTCGTCAGCATCGATTGCGGCGCGCTGCAGGTGGATGCGGTCCTGTGCGTTGAGCGCGTCATCGCCGCGTTCACTGCGTTTGGCTGCGACGACGATGTCGGCCAATTCGAGCTGGCACATTTCCAGGATCGCCGAGCGGACCGCAGCCTCAAGCGCCGGCCGCGCGGCGAGGCCGAAGGCGAAACCGGAACCGTCCGCCCGGCAGGAGACCGCCGCGACGCAGGGCACGCCGATATCAGTCGTAATGTCGAGCAGCCATGTCCGGCGCGGCGCCGGTGCGCCATGCCGAAGCTGCCGCAACAACCCCTCCGCCGCGATGCCCGCTTCATGCTGCGGCGGAATCGACCGCGGCAACTGACCGCCTTGCCACCACAGGCTAGCTGCATCGCGCTCGATCAATTCCAAAAGTCCATGCAGTGCTGCGGCGTCTCGTGACGGACCGGCGGCCGATCCGATGCTCAGCGGGAACGGCGGCGCAAACTCGCGTTGCGCTGGTGGTCGCCGCAGGCAGATGTCCGCCGGAAGCCACACCTCGGCTCGGTCAGGCAGCCTTGTTGCGCGACACCAGGAAAGCGCTCGCTCCGGTTGCATGCGGCGTTCCGAAAGGGCAGCGACCAGCTCCAGCGCCTTCGGACCGAGTTTTCCGGCCCAATCGTCGACGCCGCGTTTGAGCAACAGGTCGGTTCCGGTCTGCAATTGAGAGAGGTACTCGATGCCCTCGCCGATGCAGCTCTGAAACGCTTCCCGCAACGTCGGACCGACGCCGGAAACGCCGACCAGGGGGCTTCCGTCATGCAAGGGATCAGCAAGCGCTGGATCGAATTGCGCGCCAAAGCTGATCAGGCCAGGCGCATCGGGCGAGGCCAGTTCGAACACGCGCGCAAATCGGGAAGCAGCGATCAGCAAATGAGCGCGATTCGCGAGCTGCGAATCAATCCCGTTGCTGGATTCTTCGGCATATTCCAGCGCTTCAAGGATGAGTCTGGCATCGTGATCGCCGACTGCGTCCACATCGTTGCCAAGAAGCAACGATGCAGCGCGCGCAAACAATTCCTGCATCGAATTTTCGGTACCGCTCACGGTGACCTCACGACTTGACGTGCAGACTCCGGACGTGAGGCCAGTCCGCCCTCGCCCTGGAGGAACTTATGCTCGCGAAAGCCTTCGTCATAGCCATGGCAGCAGATATTGCTCGATCGGATTACGCCAAGCCGACCTTGATTCGTAGCCGCAGCCGCGAGTGGCTGATCGCCTGCCGTTGGGGACCGGAGGGTGAATATCTTTCGATTGCGACAGCCGGCCCGATCACGGAGCCTCTCGCATTGGTTGCACCGCAGGCGATTGCGCCAATCCACAGCCTGGTCGGCGTGCTGGTTTCCGAATCGGAGACGCAATCCACCAGCACATTCCTGCTGGTGCGCCAGCTGCCTGCTGCGATCGAGCTTGCCGGCACGTTTTTTCCGGCCGACGGATACGTGCTGCTGCAGGATCACGGCGATATCGATCTCGTCTGCAAGACGCGCTATTCGCATAGCTGCGGCTGGCTCGACGGCAAGGAGATCCGCAAGGACATTCCTGATCCGGCACCCTATTCGGCTGAGGCGATGTCCTGGCATATCGAAGCAACACGCCGTGACTGGATCGGCGAGTTCATTCCCGGCAGCAGGCCGCCGGAGCGGTTTGCGATGCGCGCGACCGGCTGAAGCCGCGATCTCCCGTATCAAACGGGGCGGCACGAGATTGCCGCACGTCTCGCTACGGAAGACTATCCCCGCGAGGGAAACCTCCGCCGCTCATCGCGATCGACAGTATTCAGCCGGGCAACCGTGGCCCTCGCCCCGGGCGTTCGATCGGCGATGCTTTCAACCAGCTTGGCGACGCAAAGCCGCACGCGCGGGCTGGCCACTCGCGCATAGGCCTTGAGAACGCGCAATGCGCCTGGCTTGACGAGCAAATGAACCGGTGAATTCAAGCCGGGAGATCCGCGCTGGGAAGATTCGAACAACTCACCGACCGGGACGCCGAGTACGGAAGCGATTTGCGCCAACCGGCTCGCACCAACCCGGTTGGCGCCCCGTTCGTATTCTGCACCTGTTGAAAGGTCACGCCGATGCGTTCCGCAAGCATGGCTTGGCTGATGCCGCGGTTGACGCGAAACATACGAATCCTGGCGCCCACCATCGCATCAAGCGGGCCAGACTTCCTCGTCGCCATGGGTTGGCTCCCCAGCTATTCAAGCTGGGGGATCCTAGCACAACCTCCGGGAGATGAAGGCGCTAATTTGCGATCCTGGGAAGCAATTTTATTCGCTTCTCCTCAGTGACATGCTCGATGGTCAACCGGCCCTTCGGGTCGATCGCTGCCTTCATGGCCGGCGGGTGACCGGTTTCAAGGAAATGCTGCAGGGCGGCACGGCTCTCGTCCGAGAGCGCAAACAGCCCGCGCATTAATTCAAAGAAGCCAGGTTCTTCCGCTACATAGAGCAGCTCGCGCAATTCCGCGCCGGTATATTGCCCCAAGGCCGTTACAAGCCATTCGGTTTGATCGTTCGGATCGCTCTCCGGCACGCGATTCAGATAGTAGACAACCGATTCCGCACTCATTTCATCCCCCGCTACCTCGCGATAGCTCACAGGCCGCCCGTTCGGTACGGCTTTCTGGCAGCTAACTCCCGAGCCTAACACTGCGTGGGCTCTCGTGATTTCAGCGTGATCGCCAGCGCAACGGTGACCGAAATTCCGTTCCGGAGTTCCAGGCTGTGCCGAACTGGCGCAGGCTGCGCAGCCGGGCGCAATAATCTTCCGCCGTGCCAGGGCGGTCAGGCATTCCCGTTACGAACCGCCCAATCTGCCTCACCGCGGCAGTCAGAAAGCCTTTGCAATAGCCTGCTGGGCGTCCTGCTGAATCGACTTCAGGTGATTCTGATCCCGAAAACTCTCGGCATAGATCTTGTAGACGTCTTCGGTGCCCGATGGCCGCGCGGCGAACCATCCCGCTTCGGACTCCACCTTGATGCCACCGAACGATTGATCGTTACCCGGCGCCCGGGTCCGAATCGCGCTGACCGGCTCACCTGCAAGCTGGTGCATGTTGAGCTGCTCCGGCCCGAGTGCCTTTAGTGCGCTCTTCTGTTTGGGCGTCGCCGGCACGTCAATCCGCTCGTAGAAGGGTACGCCGAGTTCGGCGCTCAGGGCGGCAAACTGCTGGCTCGGATCGCGGCCGGTGCGACCGAGGATTTCAGCGGCGAGCAACCCCATCACCATGCCGTCCTTGTCGGTCGTCCAGACGGAGCCGTCGCGCTTGAGGAACGACGCGCCGGCGCTTTCCTCGCCCGCGAATCCGAAGCCGCCGGTGCCAAGGCCATCGACGAACCATTTGAAACCGACCGGGGTTTCGACCAGCTTCCGGTTCAGCTTTTTCGCGACACGGTCGATGATCGAACTGGAGACGATGGTCTTGCCGATGGCGGCCTTGCTGCCCCATTGCGGCCGATGCGCGAACAGGTACGCGATCGCCACCGCGAGAAAATGGTTCGGATTCATCAGCCCGCCGGTGCGCGTCACGATGCCGTGCCGATCGGCGTCGGTATCGTTGGCAAAGGCAACGTCGAACCTGTCGCGCATCTGGATCAGGCTTGCCATCGCGAACGGCGAGGAACAATCCATCCGGATCTTTCCATCCCAGTCCGCCGTCATGAAGCGAAACGTCGGGTCGACGGCGTCATTGACGATGGTCGCATCGATCCCATAACGCTCGATCAGCGGCGCCCAGTAGTGAACGGCGGCACCACCAAGCGGATCGATGCCGATCTTGACGCCGGAGGACTTGATCAGCGCCATGTCCACGGCATTGCCGAGATCGGCGACATAGGGACTGACATAGTCGTGCAGATGCGTCGTGGGCGCCTTGCGGGCGCGTGCATACGGCATCCGCGCAACGCCGTTCATGTCGGCTTCCATGTAGGCGTTGGCGGCTTTTTCAACCTTGGCCGTTACGTCGGTATCGGCCGGTCCGCCATGCGGCGGGTTATATTTGTACCCGCCATCCTCGGGCGGATTGTGCGAGGGCGTGATGACGACGCCATCGGCGAGTTCGCTCGTTCGCCCCTTGTTGTAACTCAGGATCGCATGCGAGATGACGGGCGTGGGCGTGTAGCCGCCGCGCTCGTCAATCATGATGTCGACGCCGTTGGCGGCAAACACTTCCACCGCGCTCACCAGCGCCGGCTCCGCAAGCGCATGGGTATCGATGCCGATGAACAGCGGACCGTTCAGTCCCGTCTCGCGACGGTGATCGCAGATCGCCTGCGTCGTTGCCAAGATGTGATTTTCATTGAACGAGTTCTTCAACGACGTCCCGCGATGTCCCGAGGTGCCGAACGCAACGCGCTGGGTGGGATCGGACGGATTCGGCTTCGACGCAAAATAAGCCGTTATCAACCGCGGTACGTTGACAAGGGAGACGGGATCGACCGGTTTGCCGGCAGCGGGATTGGGGGCAGTCACATGACCTCACGGAATGGGTGGTTTCGCCGGACTATAAGTGCAAGCGATAGCCTGGGCAAAATCGGGCGTAACGTCTCCAGCGCAAGCCGATGCCATCTTTAGTAAACGCCGCGCTGCCGGGGCGGTTTCCTGGCACCTTGTGCGAAATACGGATTATTGAAGCATTGAGCCCCGCGACCCGATGCGGACGCGGCGCACTGCCCCAGCGAGCCAAAGCTGCAGTCGATATGACCGCCACCAAAGGCGTAGGTTTGCAGGCAAACCGGGTAGTTTGGATCATAGGTCTGGGCGGATGCGGGCGCGGACGCCAAGATCGTTCCGAGCGTCAGAATCGTGCTAGCCAATACGCGCATTGGGAGCTCCTTCGGGACAACCGACAAGACAATGTAAGCTTGGTCCGTATCTCAGACTGACGCAAGGTTGGCCGACGCGTCGCAACCCGCCTGGTAATCTTTCAACGCAAGGCGCAGATCGTCAGGCAACACGACCGATTTGTGATCCACTAGCGAGGTCGTCACGGTCACGAAGGTGGCCCGTACACATTCGGCGCCATCCTTGAACGCGTGAACCGTGAGTTTTACTGAGGTGCGTCCGATGTCGCGCACGATGACTGCGACGTCGAGAACGTCGCCCATGCTGCTGGGCTTGGCGAAATCCGCCGAAACATGCGCATAGCCGAGGCCGGTTCGCCGTGTTCTGACCAGCTCATGATAGGGAAGCCCCAGCGCATCGCCGTACCAATCCTCAATCACGCCGTTGAACAAGTTGAGATATTCCGGGGTGTAGACGATCCCGGCCGGATCGCAGGAGCCGAAGCGCACTGAAAGCCGCATGCGCCAGATACCGCTCGGCAACTCGGAGAGCGTCAGAGGTTCAAAACGGGCCATGGATCGGGCTCATTTTAGTTTAGGCATAAACTATTATCTCATAGCTGGGTCGGGCATGCAAAGTCGAGTATTGAATCTCAGCACGGCGTTTTCTGCTCCCTATCGCGAATTCAGCATCGGAGCGCAACGCCGCATTTCCGGACAAATTGGCCGCTTCTCAAGAGTTTGATTTGGCCCTAAAGGATTTTCGGTGCGCTGCAGAATCTGATTGCCGATCCGTCTAGCTGCACAACGGAACGTCGGGAGACATGGATTGATGGCCGGCAAGGAGCTCGCGCTGATCGACGACGAGAACATGACTGAGCAGGATACGGACAACCGGGCCCAGGTCAGGGCTTGGCTTCGCCTCCTTGCCTGTACATCCTTGATCGGCGCCGAGCTGCGGCGCCATTTCCGCGAAGAGTTTGACTTCACGATGCCACGCTTCGACGTGCTGGCACAGCTCGATCGCGAGCCCGTCGGGCTGGTGCTGGGTGAGCTGCCGAAGCGCCTGATGGTCACGGCCGGAAATCTGACGCCGATCGTGGATCGCCTGGTCGAAGACGGCTTTATCACGCGGTCGCCGTCGCCGCTCGACCGTCGCGTGCAGATCGTCTGCATGACGGCCGATGGCAGGAAGGCGTTCAGACGGATGGCGAAGAAGCACGCCCTCTGGCTGGCTTTGCTGCTTGCCGGGTTTCCGAAAGGACGGCTTGATGGGTTGGTCAGGGAGCTCGACGATCTGAAGAACGCCGTGAAGCAAGCGACGGACCAAGCCCGCGCCTGATCTTAACGACGCAGTTTGTATCCGGCGGCATCGCGGTCCCAGGTGTCGGGAGTCTTCCCAGCCTCGCGCAGCCCGACCTTGCGTATCTTGCCGTTCTCGGTCAACGGCATCTCGGTGACGATCCGGACAAAGCGCGGAATCGCGAAATAGGCCATCTTGCCCTCGCAGTGCCTGACGACATCGATCGGCTCAAGCTCATGCGCGGGTTCGAGCTGGACGGCCGCCGCAACCTCGTCTTCGCCGACTTCGGACGGCAGGGGATAGACGGCGCACGCGGCGATTGCCGGATGCTTCAGCAACACCTGCTCCACCTCCCAGGACGAAACATTCTCGCCGCGTCGACGGATGGAATCCTTCATTCGGTCGACGAAACGGTAGTGGCCGTCCGCATCGCGTACGACACGGTCACCGGTGCGAAACCACTCATTCCGCCAGGCTTCGGCCGTCTTGTCCGGCATTGCGAAATATCCCGTCGCAAACGCGAGCGGCTCGCGCGCGCGCAATAGCAGCTCGCCGGCCTCGCCGTCAGGCAGGGGGTCGTCCTCGGAGTTGACGATGCAAGCCTCCACGCCTTCGACGAGATAGCCCATGGTGCCGGGGCGATCGGACGGGATCGTGCCCGCGAATACGAAATTCGTTTCGGTTGAGCCGTAGCCGTCGAGCAACGGCACGCCGAAGCGCTCAAGAAACGGGCCGTGAAATTGGCCGGGAACGCCGCCACCGAGCGCGACCCGCAGGAAATGCGCGGTATCGCCGGCAGATTTTGGCTGTGCCAGCAGCATCACGGCCATCGCGCCCAAGAGATAGCCGATTGTCGCCTGATGCCGTCGCGCCGCCGCCCAGAAGCCGGAGGCGGAGAATTTCGGCTCGATCACGTAGGTGCAGCCGTTGAGGAGCGCCTGATAGGACGCGTTCAGGGCGTTGGTATGAAACAGCGGCAGCGTCGTGAATAGGACGTCGCCTTCGCGAATGTCGAGCGCACGCGCCGAATAGACGCCCCACCAGAACATCTGCGCCTGTGGGCAGCAAACGCCCTTGGAAGGACCTGTGGTGCCCGACGTATAGAGGATCGCGACCGTGTCGCCCGGCCGGACCGGCGCGGGCGGAGCTTCGTCGCCGAGCACGGGCAACGGCAAGATCGAGCCCGGCGCGACCGGAGACGCGACACCTTCGCCGATTGTCCAGACAGTATCCGGCGGCGCGACATCGCTTTCCAGCGTTTCGAGGGCCGGCACAAAGCAGGACTCGATCGCCAGCAGCTTCGGCGTCGAGTTGCGCAAGATATGGCTGAGCTGGATGCCGCGCAGTGCGGTGTTGATCGGCACGGTCACGGCGCCCATCCACGCGCAGCCGAGATAGATTTCCAGAAACTCCGGCCGGTTCGAGCACATCAGGGCCACGCGGTCGCCGGCGCGAATTCCAGCCTGCGTCAAGCGGGCAGCCGATGCAGCGGCAATTGCAGCCGTTTCAGCATAGCTCCATCGTGTTTCGCCAAAGACAAATAGGGTGCGGTCGCGATACTGCGCGGCCTGCCGCGTCAGAATGGTCGAGAGAATTCGATCCGCTGGCGGAAACCGCGCAGCCGCCTGCGGCCAGATCGACCCACGCCGCCGCTGCCCGGCCGCGGAACCATCACCTGACTCCATACGCACCTCCTACTTCCAAGGCTAGTCTCCAAGGTTCGCCGGGCAGATCTGCGATAGATCGCTATTGGCCCGCAATATAGTTTAGGCTTAAAGTATTCGACGAAGACCGCTGCAGCAAGTGCTGCGTGCGGGCTTCCGGCCACCACCGTCCGGCGGCAGGACATGAATGGGAGCGACGTTCGCAATGAATCTCAACATTCCGTATCGATCGCCGTCCGATGCTTTCGCCGTCACGGCTGCAAGGCGGCCGGACGCGCCATTCCTGCTGGCGCCCGCGAGTGCGCAACTGCCCTACGCACCGGAAGGATTCAAGATCGAATACGGCGCGTTCAAGACCGATGTTGACCGGCTTCGAGCCGAATATGCGGCCGCCGGCTACGGGCGCGGCGCGCGGGTCGCCTTACTACTCGAAAATCGGCCGGTTTTCTTTCGGCATTGGCTCGCGCTCAATGCGCTCGGGGTTTCGATCGTTCCGATCAATCCGGACATACGCCCCGACGAACTATCCTTCCAGCTCGAGCTGTCACAGGCGGACCTGCTGGTGGCGATGCCGGATCGCATCCACGTGACGAAAGATGCGGCACTCGGACGAGCCCGCCTCATCGATACCGACAGCCGCATCCCGCCGTGCCAGACGGACGTCAGTGCCCAAAGCCCCGAGTTCAATGATGAATGCGCGCTGCTGTTCACTTCAGGCAGCACCGGCAAGCCAAAGGGCTGCATGCTCTCGAACCGCTATTTCCTGCAGGTCGCCGACTGGTATCTCGCGCAGGGCGGCGTGGCGGAGCTACAGCCAGACCGCGAGATCAACCTGACGCCGTTGCCGATGTTTCACATGAACGCACTCGGCTGCAGCGCTGTCGGCATGATGGTGCTCGGCGGCGCCGTGGTTCCGCTCGACCGCTTCCACGCCAATCGCTGGTGGCAGTGTGTGGCCGATAGTGGCGCAACGGTCGTACATTGTCTGGGCGTCATCCCGGCCATTCTGCTGCAGCTGCCTGTAACTGAAGTAGAACGACAGCATCGGGTGCGCTTCGCCTTCGCGCCCGGCGTCGATGTCCGCCACCGCACCACCTTCGAGGAGCGCTATCGCATCCCGATCGTCGAGGCCTGGGCGATGACCGAGACCGGCGGTGCGGCGGCAACGACCACCGCGCGTGAGCCGGCGGGATTTGGCGCGCGCTGCGTCGGCCGACCATCGGAAGGCATGGAGTATCGCCTCGTTGACGATCAGGGCGCCGATGTCGCGCCAGGCAAGCCCGGCGAACTGCTGGTCCGCGCCAAGGGCGACAATGCCCGGGCTGGCTTCTTCAGCGGTTACCTGAAGGACGAAGAGGCTACCGAAGCGGCGTGGAAGGATGGCTGGTTCCACACCGGCGATCTGGTGTTCGCTGACGAAGACGGCCTTCTGTATTTCTTCGATCGCAAGAAGACCATCGTGCGGCGCAGCGGCGAGAACATTGGCGTGCTCGAGGTCGAGAGCGCGCTTTACATGGATACGCGCATCGGCGGCTGCGCGGTGACGCCCGTCCCCGACGACATCCGCGGCGAAGAGGTTTTTGCTTTCATCGTGCCGAATGCGGAGGTCGACGATGCAGCCGCGCTCGCGGCTTCGATTGTCAAAACCTGCGCCGAGCGCCTCGCCTATCACAAGGTGCCCGGCTACGTCGCCATCGTCGACGAACTTCCCTTGTCGTCAACGCGCAAGCTCGCGCGGGGCGAGATCAAGACGTTGGCGGCTGCCACTGTCAGCGCAAATCGCGCGATCGACATGCGCGCGCTGAAGGCGAAGCTGCGCCACGGCTGAGCCGCGCGCAGGCCGCTGCTATCATGGCAGCAGCTTGTATTTCCCGCCTTCGATCTGGACCAGTATCCGCGCGCGGCTATCGACGCCGTGACGGTCGGCCGGCGTATAGGTATAGATGCCGTGCGCGCCCACCACGTCCTTGGTCGTGAACAGGGCTTCGCGCAGCGCATTGCGAAAGGCTGGCGTCCCGGGCGTCGCTCCTGTCGCCTTGGCGCGCTTGGCGGCATCCATGAACACCAGCCAGCCATCGAAAGCATAGGGCGAAAAAGCATCGGCCGGCGCCTCGCCGTTGGCTTTCTCATAGGCCGCGCGGAATGCGAGCGCGACCTTGCGGATCGGATTACTCTCGGGAAGCTGTTCGCCTGCCGTCACCGGCCCAGTCGGGCAGATGATGCCCTCGGCGGATTTGCCGGCGAGCCGCAGGAAATCCGCGCTGATCATGCCGTGATTGCCGTAGAGCGGCCCCTTGTAACCTCGCTCGGATAGAGCGATTACGGGCAACGCGCCGGGCGTTCCGGTGCCGCCCAGCATGATCGCGTCGGGCCGCAGGGAAACTGCACGCAGCACCTGCGCAGTGACCGAGTTGTCGGAGCGTGCATAGCGTTCGTTGGCGATCACCTTGATCTCGGCCTTCTCGGCGCTTTGCAGCAGCGAATTATACATCAGGTCGCCAAAGGCGTCGGAGAAGCCGATGAAGGCCACGGTCTTTATTTTGCGGTTCTTCATGTGATCGACGATGCCCTGGACGAGCAGCGGCGTCGGCTGCGGGGTTTGCACAACCCACGGCCCGCCCTCTCCGGCCGGCACTGGCGCGATCGGCGAGACCGCCACCATTGGGACCTTCATTTCGATCGCTGCCGTGGCCATCGCCAGTGTCTGTGGCGCGCCTGATGTCCCGATCAGGAAATCGACCTTTTCCTGCTCGACCAGCTTGCGCGCGTTGCGCGTCGACGCAGCCGGGTCCGAGCCGTCATCGAGCTGAATGACGCGAACTTTCTCGCCATCGATCTCGCCGATATGGGCTTGGCCCGCGGCAAGTCCCTTGGCGTTCGGCACACCGATCGAGGACACCGGCCCGCTCAAACCGGTAACGAAACCGACGAGGATTTCGGCACGCGCCGGCGCCACGGCGGCAAGCAAGAGAGCGGCGCCGATCAACAAAGTCTTTTTCTTGTTCATGATGTCACTCGAGTGTGGACGATGAGCTCAACGTTGCCCGGGTACCAGCGCAAGCACGCGCAACGGACTGCCAGAGCCATTCTGGATTTTGAGCGGCGCGGCCACGATCACCGCGCCGGTTGGCGGAAGCTGATCGAGGTTACACAGGCACTGCAGGCCGTAACGCCCGCCGCCGTGAAGGAAATGATGCGCCGGATACGGAGGATCGAGATGCCCGGCCTGGCCGGCATCGGTGCCGATCGTCTCAGTGCCGAGGCCCATGATGCCACGCTCCTCGACGAGCCAGCGCATCACGGCTGCATCCGGCCCCGGCGTGTGCGCGCCGTCGTCTTTCAAGTTGGCATAGTCGCGCCAACTTTTCTTCGACCAGTCGGTACGCAGCAGCACCCAGTGCCGTTCCGGAATCCGCCCGTGGCTTTTTTCCCAGGCTTCGACCACCGGTATCGTCAAAAGGAAATCCGCATCCTTTGCGGCTTGCGCCGAGCAATCGATCATGCAGGCCGGCGCGATCATGTCGCGCACCGGCAACGTGTCGACGGCGTTGTTCGGCAGGTCCTTGCCGGTGAACCAGTGGATCGGCGCATCGAAATGCGTACCGGTGTGCTCCCCAAAGGTGAGATTGTTCCAGTACCAGGCAGGGCCATTCGCGTCGTAGCGCGAAATCTGCTGGATGCGGACCGGCGCGGCCTGGCCAAATTCCGGCGGCAGCACGATGACCGGAAAATCGGGACTGAGGGTGAAGGTCAGATCGACGACACGCACCGCGCCGGATGCAACCGCGCCGGCAAATTGCATGAGACTGTTGCTGTCCATTGCGCTTCTCCCGTTCTCAACAACCCTGCCTACGCCCCTAGCTCACGCTCGACTGCTTTGGGGTTGGCGGCCAGGCGCTGGCGAATGTCTTCGGCGACGTCGCCTACGAACACATCTTCAAGCCCGCGCTTGAGCGCCGACACGATCGCACTCGCCACCGCGCGGGGCGCCACCTTCGGCGGCGGCACCGTCTGGAACCATTCGATATCGAGCGGCCCGGTGAACACGTTCACCACCTTGACACCGCCGGGCCGAAGCTCCGCCCGCAGGCAGTGCGACAGCGACAGACAGGCAGCCTGCGACGCCGAATAGGCGCCAAACACCGGCCAGTTCGCCAGCGCATAGACAGAGAGGATATTGATCCAGGCAGCGGCGCTGTTGACGCCATCGGAGCCCCGCATCCGCATCGCCGGCCCGAACGCCTGCGCCAAATGCACGAAACCGAGATAGCTCTGGTCGATCTCATCGCGCACGACGCTGGTGCCTTGCCGATCGAGCAGCCCGCCGGCGCGGACATGCTCGGTGGTATTGACGAGGATATCGACCTTGCCGCCGATATCGGCCGCCAGATCTGCGACCGACTTCTCGTCACCGATATCAAGCGGGACGATCTCGACACCCTCCATGGCGCGTAACGCATCCTCCCCGCGGAATGGCTTCCACGGCTCAGCGAGGCCGACGAACACGATCGACGCGCCCGCCGCCTTCAGTGCGCCCACCGTTTCCTGACCGACGATGCTGCGCCCGTTGGTCACCAGAGCGCGCCGGAATTTTGGATCAGCCGTCATCTCACGCCACTGCCTGTCGTCCGTCATGTTGGGGGTCTCACGTTCGGGGTGCGCGAAGGCGACGGCCTGCCCGCTCTTGTCCAGTTGGAACGACATCACAACCGGCCTGTCCTCTTCGCAATCGGCATGCAGGTGCGTCACCAGTTTCGGCCCGCAGTCCATCGCGACCAGACCGACGCGCCATGGCGCGCGCTCGCGGAAGTGCACGTCCGCCGGGACATGCAGCGTCGTTTCGGACAAAAGCGTCCCTCGCCGCGGCGCGTCCGTGACGGTGAGATCGGCGGAAAGGCACGTGGGGCATGCATCGCGCGCCGGATAACAGAACGTTCCGCAGGCACCACAGCGCTGCAGCATGAAGCGCCCCTCGGCGGCGGCCAGCGTAAAACCATGCGAGGCGCGGCTGCGTGCGCGCGGCGGCGACGTCGGCAGCCGCGTCCGCTGCAAAGGGTTCTTCCGGCGCGGTCTGATGATCGGTTCGATCATGCGCCTGGTCCCGCGAGGATCGCCGCGCCCGAAGCGAGGCCGCGATCATAGTTGATCATTCCAAAACCCGAAGCCAACCCGATACGTGCATCCCTAACCTGCGTCGGACCGGCTTGACCAAGAACCTGGCGCAGGGCCTCGACCACGCCGAGATAGGCGCCGCCCGCACCGGCCTGCCCGACCGATAACTGGCCGCCGGAGGTGTTGTGCGGGAAGCTGCCGTCGATCGTGAGATCGTGCTGCCGCACGAAATCGGCCCCTTCGCCCTTACGGCAGAAGCCGAGGTCCTCGAACTGCATCATCGAGATCACCGGATAATCGTCATAGGTCTCGACGAAATCGAGATCGTCCGGCTTGACGCCGGCCATCGCGTAGAGCTCATCGATATCCATCGCCCATCCGCCGCGCACCTGAACGGGGTCGTCGCCAAATGCATTGTGGCGCTCGATCGTGCTAAGAATTTTGGCGGCGGGCAGGTTCAGGGACGCGGCGACATCCTCGCCCATCACGAGGAATGCCTCTGCGCCGGCGCACGGCATCACGCAGTCGAACAGATGGATCGGATCGGCGATCGGCCGCGCCGACATGTATTGCTCGATGGTCAGCGGCGCTTTCATCAGGGCGTTGGGGTTGCGGAGCGCATTGCTCCGCTGGGCGACGGCGATTTTGCCAAAATCCTCGCGCTTGGCGCCGAACGTTCGCATGTAGTTGTGCGCGATCAATGCAAAGCTCGCATTGGCGCCGCCGGCGCCATAGGGATAGACGGCATCCTGGTTGAAGCGCGAGAAGTTTTCGAGCGTATAGCGGAAGGAATCGACGTGGTTGGTGTCGCCGGCCACGCAGGCCACGATGCGTGCGTCACCCGCCTGCACCGCCCGCGCGGCGCGGCGCAGCGCGGCAATTGCGCTCGCGCCACCGAGCGGAATGGTGTCGATCCATCGCACGCAGAGGCCGAAATGCTGGGTGAGCCCGATCCCGCTGTCGAGCCCCGCCGTGAAACTTGAAACACAGAAGCCGTCGATGTCGCGCGGCGTGATTCCGGCGCCATCGACCAGCGCCTTCAGCGCGCGGCCGATCCACCATTGCGCGCTCTCGATTGAGTAGCGCACGTAGGGTATTGTCACCGGAACCGCCATCACGACCCGATCATAAGGTGTTCGGACGGACTTTTGCATCGGACTGCAGGTTCCTATCGCGCGATGTTCAGAGCACGGTCAGTTTAACGTCGATATTGCCGCGCGTTGCGTTGGAATAAGGACAGCGTTCGTGCGCGCCGGCAACGACTTCCTCGGCTACGGACTTTTCTATGCCGGGGAGTTGCACCTTGAGCTCGACCGTGAGCGCGTAGCCGACCGCGACCGGGCCCATGCCGACCTTGGCGGTGACGGTCGGTTCTGCCGACGGCGTGATCTTGCGCGTGCGAGCGACGAGTTTTACCGCGCCGAGAAAACACGCGGCATAGCCGGCGGCAAAAAGCTGCTCGGGATTGGTCCCCGGTCCGCCCGGCCCACCCAGTGATTTCGGCAACGACAGCGACACCGACAGAAGCCCGTCATCGCTCGCAGCCTTGCCGTCGCGCCCGCCGGTCGCCGTTACCTCGGCTTCATACAGAATCTTGTCTGGCTGCAGCATGTCTTGTCCTTACCGGTTCTTTGCTTTGTCGCCGTGCGTACGCGATACCGTCGCGCGGAAATCCTGGCGGGCACGGTCATTGGCCAACGCGAAGCTGGCCCCCCGGCTCGGCTCGGTGCCGTTGAGGCGGTGCAGTTGCACCCACATCTCGGCGCTCTTCAGCGCCACCGCCGCGCAGTTCACCACGGGCGCATAGCCGATCTTGAAACCACGCTCGCTCGCAATCAGTAGACCGGGCAACACGCCGGCCGGAATGATGACGTCGGCGCCGCGATCGACCAGCGACTGGGCGCAGGCCGTAAAGTCGCTCAGCATGCGTACCTTCGCCGCCGCATCGCCTGCAAACGCGGCGCTGAAATCTTCGGGACGGCAGCCCATGCCGGTGACATGCACCACACGGCCGGAAAGTCCGTAGCGATCGGCCTGCTCGTAATGCCAAACTTCGAAAGCTGAATCGAGCGTGACAAGGCCGAGCCGACGGCCGAGTTGCGAGGCCGCCAGCAGCGTGGCTTCGCCGGTGCCGACCACCGGGATAGTCAGCGCCGAACGCAGTTCGTACAATCCCGGATCCTGGAAGTGGCCCATGACGTAGGCGTCGAAGCCGCTCTCCTGCGCTGCGAGTCCGTTGTCGACCGCCTGAATGGCACAACGGAATTCGCTCAAGCGGCCGAAGTCGCGATCGGCGGGCGTGATGCCTTCGACGTGGACGCTGGTGCCGGGCGCCGCGATCTCGTTCAGATAGGCCGCAAGCCGTGCCATGTAGGGCCCGCTAGTAGCCTGATCGACGAAGCTCTGCCAGAAGATGCGCACAGCGGATATCCCGTTCACAGGCGACGCGTGCCGATCGGTCCTCAAATCCACCGCAGTCTGAGAGAACACTACGACATTCACAAGCCGGCGATGTGAAGGCGCACGATAGCTATCGCCATTCCATCGACCGAAATATTTCAACCACAAAATAATTTTCGCGTCAATTGAACGGCTTTCCGACGATCGCTGCGCGCGACAAGATCGAGTTGCCGAAAGGACAGGCAGACAGCGCCTCACCCTTTTGCATAGCGAATTCAGCTTTCGCGCTTGCACGCGCCTCCGCAAACTTTTCCGCAAACGCACGAAGCTGGCGTATTGACGTTCGGCTGATAAATACTTTAGGCTTTAAACAATTGACGGGCATCGGCGCCTGCGCGGGCACGCGTCGCATTGGTATTTGCGTTGATAAAGGTCATCAATCGTGGCTGAGATTATCGACCTCGGAACAGCAGGTGTTGCAGACGGGTTCGCATTCGCCGCGGTTAGATGCGGCGTTTCAGGTGCTGTTCCCGCCCTTGGCTGGCTCGACGTCGACGAAGTCGCGGACCAAGGCGGCGAAGGCCTCCGGCATCTGATCGGGAAGCGGCACCATGCCTCCTGAGAGCTCGCGCAAGATGCTACCCTTGATAGCTCCAGCAACTCTTGGAGCCACGGGATGAACGTGCGGATCGGCTGTCGGAGCAATGACCAGCGTGGGACACTGGATGCTTCCCAGACGATCTTCCATCCGATAGCGATTCACCACCCGGTGACCTTCCGCCGCCATCTCACGAGCCCGCAACGCATCGACCATAAAGCGCTGCAGCAAATCGATATCATCAGCAGGATAGAACGGCTGCCGGCGCGCCCAGAGCTCGGTGAGATGCGAGCCGTCGGTACGCGCCTCGACCTCGTCGATCACACGCGTGCCGTCATGCTTGGCCCGGCGCGCCGCATCGACGAAAGGACAGGCCGAGAGCACCAGTGCGCTCACCCGCGCAGGCGCCGAGGCCGCCATTTCGACCGCGATTACCGCACCGGTGTGATGGCCCACGATCGCGGCCCGCGGCTCTTCCAGCGCATCGAGCAGCGCGAACGCCCCTTCAGCCCACAGTTCAATCGAAGGATCAGCGGCAGGCCGATCGGAATCTCCGAAGCCGAGCGTATCCATTGCGATCGCGCGGAAATCGCGGCCGAGCAGCGGCAGCACATCACGGTATTCGTCCCACGAGCGTGGCGTCTGATGCAGCAGGAGAACGGGAAACCCGGTTCCGGCCATAGCGACATGGATGCGGCCAAGATGCGTCGTGACGAAGCGGCGCTCGAGATTGGAACCGACATTGCTGACGCTCATTTCATAACTCCCATCCGGAGGCGGGGACCAGACCCGCGCCGGGTTTCGGCGACAATCACGGCATCGATCGTGCTGGTCCGACCTCGATCCATGCTGACATCTCGCTCAGGTCGCGGCTGTTTTCAACCAAGGGGAATGCAATGCGCAAGATGTTGAGTTTGACTGCCCTCATCGGCGGCCTCGTCGCGGCCTCGACCGCACAGGCCGATATCACGATCGGATTCGTCACCTCGCTCAGCGGGCCCGGCTCCTCGATCGGCATCCCCTATGGGCGCGGCATCCAGGCCGCGATGGAATACAAGAGCGAGGTCAACGGCGAGAAGATCAAACTGATCCAGCTCGATGACGGCTCCGATCCTTCCGCCGCAACCCGCAACGCGCGCAAGCTGATTGAGGAAGAGAAGGTCGATCTCCTGATCGGCACCGCAACCGCCCCATCGACCATTGCGATGATGGCGGTCGCGACCGAACTCAAGGTGCCGATGATCGCCGTCTCCCCGGTGATCGGACAGCCAAATCCGGCCGACCAATGGGGCATTTCCGTTCCGCAACCCGCTTCGCTGCTGGTCAAGGTCGTCGCCGATCGCATGAAGCGCGATGCCATGAAGAATATCGGCTATATCGGCTTTTCCGATGCATGGGGCGATCTTGTCTATAACGGCGCCAAGGCGGTGGAAACCGAGGACGGCATCAAGGTGCTGACCAACGAACGCTATGCGCGCGTCGATACGTCGGTCACCGGCCAGATCCTTAAAGTTCTCGCGGTGCGTCCGGATGCCGTGCTGATCGGCGGATCGGGCACGCAGGGCGCGCTGCCGCTGCTTGCGCTTGGCGAGCGTGGCTTCAAGGGCAAGACCTACGGCACGGTAGCGTTGGTCAATCCCGATTTCGTGCGCGTCGGCGGCAAGGCCGCGGAAGGCATTCAGGTCTCGGCCGGCCCGGTCATCGTGGCCGAGCAGCTTCCCGACAGCCATTTCGCCAAGAAGCTCGCGCTCGAATTCCGCGCCGCTTACCAGAAGGCCAATAATCTCCCGACCACGGACGGCTTCTCGGCCTACTCCTTCGACGGCTGGACGATCTTCACGTCCGCCGCCGCGCGCGCGCTGAAGACTGCGAAACCCGGCACCGTCGAATTCCGCAAGGCCCTACGCGACGAGATTCTCAACACCAAGGAGCTCTCGGGCGTGCACGCGGTCTACAACTTCAAACCCGGTGCCTATCACGGCGTGGACGAGCGCGCGCTGGTAATCGTCCGCCTGGTCAACGGCGCCTGGACCTACCAGCCCTGAGTGATGCCGACGCGTGACACGGAAGGACGACTGAGGGCATGACGGCAGACATCGCAGCGATCCTTGCCATCGACGGAATAGCCACCGGGGCGGTCTACGCCCTGGTGGCGATCGGCACCGTGCTGATCTTCACCGTGACGCGGGTGATCTTCATTCCGTTCGGCGACATCGCAGCCTTCACGGCGTTGACGCTGGCAGCGCTCGACGCCAAGCAGCTTCCCGGAACGATCGGGCTGGTTGTCGTGTTGGCGTGCATGGCCTGCACGATGGAAGTCGTCTCGCTGGCGCGATCCGGCGAGCTTCGCGCGGTACCGAAGGCCGTCCTCTTCTATCTCGTGTTGCCCCTGATCGTGGTCGGGGTCGTCTGGCTAACGATGCGGTTCACTCCGCCGATGCCGGTCAGAATCGTACTGGCGCTTCTCTTGATCATGCCGATCTCGCCACTGCTGGACCGGATCGTGTTTCGCCCGATCGCAGACGCCTCGGTTCTCCTGTTGCTGACGGTCTCAGTCGCGCTGCACTTCGCACTGGTCGGACTCGGCCTGCTGTTCTTCGGCCCTGAAGGCGTCAGGACCGAGCCGCTGACCTCGATGGCAATCGAGATCGCCGGCATGCACGTCTCCGGACAGACGGTGCTGATCCTGGCCGCCGCGCTGGTGTTCAGCGGCCTGCTGTTTCTGTTCTTCGACTTCACGCTGATCGGCAAGGCGCTGCGCGGAACCGCCCTGAACCGGACCGGCGCCCGGCTGATGGGTATCAGGCCGGCGCGTGCCGGGACCATCGCCTATCTCCTGGGATCATTAATGGCCGGCGTCTCCGGCATCCTGATCGCGCCTGTGAACACCATCTTCTACGACTCCGGATTCCTGCTCGGCCTGAAAGCCTTTGTCGGCGCGATCGTCGGCGGCATGGCCAGCTATCCAGGCGCGGCGCTCGGCGCGTTCGGTGTCGGCCTTCTCGAAAGCTTCGCCTCGTTCCAGAGCAGCACCCTGAAGGACGTCATTGTCTTCTCGCTGTTGATTCCCGTCCTGCTCTGGCGCTCGCTCGCCTCGCAGCATTCCGAAGAGGAAGTCGAGGAATGACACTGCAGCAGATCCGTCTCATCATTGCCGCAGCGATCGCCTGCCTCGTGGCGGCTCCCTTTGTGCTCAATCCGTTCAGCATCACCCTGCTGAACTATATCGGCATCTACTCGCTTGCGGCCATCGGCTTGGCATTATTGACCGGCGTCGGCGGCATCGTCTCGTTCGGCCAGGCAGCCTTTGTCGGCGTCGCGGCTTATTCGACAGCGTGGGTCACTGCGCTGAACGGCTATTCGCCATGGCTCGGACTGGTGCTCGCCGTCATCCTGACCTGCAGCATCGCGGCGATCCTGGGCTTCGTGACGCTGCGCCTGGGTGGGCATTTCCTGTCGCTGAGCACGGTCGCCTGGGGACTGGCGATCGCATTCCTGTTCGGCAACATCCAGGGGCTCGGCCAACATAACGGCATTTCGGGCATTCCGCCGATCTCGATCGGCCCCGTTGCTCTGGTCGAGAGCCGGCAGATCTACTTCCTGATCTGGGCGATCGTCGTCGCGGTGCTTCTCCTCTGCTACAACCTTCTCGACTCCCGCATCGGCCGCGCAATGCGCGCGCTACGCGGCGGCAATACGCTGGTCGAAAGCCTCGGCATCAACGCATTTCAGATCAAGCTGGTGACATTCGTCATCACCGCTTTCCTCGGCGCATTATCTGGATGGCTCTACGCCCACCTCGGCCGGTTCGTCAGCCCTGGTCCGTTCGAAGCCGGGATGGGCATCGAATATCTGATGATGGCGATGGTCGGCGGCGCCGGTAGCATTTTGGGCGGTGTGGTTGGTGCTGCGATCGTCACGCTGCTGAAGAACACCGTGCAGGACTACCTGCCGCTGATTGCGAAGGGCGCTTCCGGCCAGCTTGAGATCGTTGCGTTCTCGGCGTTGTTCATCCTGTTTCTGCAACGGGCACGGCAAGGCATCGTGCCGTTCCTCGCAGGCTTTCTGCCCGACGTGAAGCAGTCCCGTCCGCAAGCCGCGGCTCCGTTGCCGCGCCGCGAGCAACCTGCGCCCGGCACGCTTCTTCTTAAAGTGAGCGGCGCGCAGCGGCGGTTTGGCGGCCTCGTCGCCGTCAACAATGTCAGCTTCGAAGTGAAATCCGGCGAGATCCTCGGCCTGATCGGACCGAACGGCGCCGGCAAGACCACCATGTTCAACCTGCTCACGGGGGCCCTGCGCGCCAACAGCGGCGAGATCGCGTTTGCTGGCCGCTCGATCACCCGCGACCAGCAATTTCACATCGCCCGGTCCGGAATCTCCCGCACCTTCCAGCACGTCAAGCTGCGCCCCCGCATGACGCTGCTCGACAACGTACTGCTCGGCACCTATTCGCGGACCAGAACCGGCCTGCTCGCCGGCGCGTTGCGTCTGAACCACGCGGAAGAGGCCAGCGCACGTTATGAGGCGCTGCAGCAGCTCGAACGCGTCGGACTCGGCGACAAGCCATTCGAGCTAGCCGGCAATCTGCCGCTCGGCAATCAACGCGTGCTCGAAATCGCCCGCGCGCTCGCCGCCGATCCGACGCTGCTCGTCCTCGACGAGCCGGCGGCCGGCCTGCGTCGCCAGGAAAAGCTGAAGCTTGCCGAGCTATTGCGGTCGCTGCGCGCCGATCATCTGACGATCCTTTTGGTCGAGCACGACATGGAGTTCGTAATGTCGCTGGTCGATCGTATCGTCGTGCTCGATTTCGGCTCCAAGCTCTGCGAAGGCGAACCGGCGGCAATACGCAACGATGCCCGCGTCCAGGAAGCCTATCTCGGAGGTGTTGCGTGACCCAGATGTTCTCGATCGAGAATGTATCGGTCGCCTACGGCAAGGTGGAGGCGGTACGCGATGTCTCGCTTTCAGTCGAGCAAGGGCAGATCGTGACCGTGATCGGGCCGAACGGCGCCGGCAAGACGACGCTGCTGATGGCCGCCATCGGCCTACTGAAGTCCACAGGGCGGATGGTCTTTCAAGGCGCCGATCTCTCGCGGATCGACGTCGAGGGCCGCGTCGAGCGCGGCCTGTGCCTCGTGCCCGAAAAGCGCGAGCTGTTTGCCGACATGTCGGTCGCCGACAATCTGTTGCTCGGCACCTACAGCCTGCGCGACCGCTCGACGACGCGCAAGAGCCTCGACGATGTGTTCGACCGCTTTCCGCGGCTCAAGGAGCGCAGCAAGCAAGCCGCCGGCACGCTGTCGGGCGGCGAGCGGCAAATGCTGGCGCTTGGGCGCGCGCTGATGGCGAAGCCTAAGCTCCTCGTGCTCGATGAACCCAGCCTCGGCCTTGCGCCGCTGATCGTCCGGGAAATCTTCCGCACCATCGCCTCGCTGCGCAGCCTCGGCGTGTCGGTCCTGCTGGTCGAGCAGAACGCCCGCGCAGCGCTGGAGACTGCGGATTACGGCTATGTGCTGGAAACCGGCGAGATCATCCAGTCCGGGCCGGCGGACACCCTGATCCACGACCCCAAACTGATCGCGGCCTATCTCGGCGGCCACTGAAGCGATGGCCCTCGCTTCAGGCGACGGGTTCGCGGGCGAGACCCATGGCACGAAGCGCCGACGCAAACGCTGCAAGCCGCTGCTCGCGATAGGCGGCCTGATCAACGCCCTCATAGTTCATAAATCCCTGCCCGGTCTTCATGCCGATGCGGCCCTCGCGCATATTGGCGGTAATGATCGGCGGCGCGGCGTAGCGGCTGTCGTCGAGCGCTTCGACCAGATAGCGGCTGGCGTGATGCAGGATATCACCGCCGCCCCAATCGATGAATTCGAGCAAGCCCAGCACCGCGAAACGAAATCCGAAGCCATAGATCACGGCCTTGTCGATATCTTCCGCGGAGGCGACACCCTCCTCCACCATCCGGGCGGCCTCGTTCATCGCCAGCGTCTGGATTCGTGGAACGATGAAGCCCGGACGTGCCGCGCAGACTACCGGCACTTTGCCGATACTTTCGAGCAGCGTCTTCATCCGCGCGGTAACTTCCGGCGCGGTGAGCCGCCCGGGAGACAATTCGATCAGCGGCACGAGGTAAGCGGGATTGAGCCAGTGCGCATTGAGAAAGCGGCCGGGATGTTCGATCGATCCGGCGAGATCGTCGACGAGGATCGTCGAGGTAGTGGAGGCGATAATCGGCCCCTCGCCTGCCAGGCGCGAGGCCTCGGCCAGCGCCGCCCGCTTTAACGCGAGGATCTCCGGCATTCCCTCGAAGATGACATCGCAGCGCGGCAACGCTGTAGCCGCCTCGTCCCGGGACATGATCGTGATCCGTCCGGCGATCACGGGCACGAGTTCCGGTGGGAGCAGGCCGATGCGCGAGAGAATCTCGAGCGTCGAACGGATCTCTGCCTTGGCTTCGGCCGCTAACGTCTCGAATGCCGACGCGTCCCGCTCCTTGAAATCGATGACGACAACCTGATGGCCAGCGAAAGCGAACACAACGGCAATGCCGCGGCCCATTCGTCCGGCACCGAGGCATCCGATCACCGGTTTCATCGGAAACCCTCGGCCAGAAGATTTTGCAACGCGGCGCGGTTGAGATTGCCGAGGCCGAGTGAGGACAGGCTCCGGCCCGTCACCGTGAAATCTTCGCCGGTAATGGCGGAGCCGATCGCGAGGAATGCCTTAACTAGCGGCGTGTGCACGCCCGCAAGACCGGCCACCGATGCGAGGAACGACAGGCCGAGACGCAGATCCTCCAGCATGTAGCGGTGCTCCGTGAGAATGAGGCGTTCGGACCAATCGCCGGAATCGGTGAGCTGCTCATGCGCGTCTCGGCCATACATCCAGGATTCGCCGTCGCGCGAATAGTGGTCCGCCAATGGAAAATGCGGCTTTCCATAGCCAAGTGCCTCGCGGACAGCGATGCGCTCGGCGTCGAGGGCGTCCGTCACGCGGCGGATCGCCGGCTGCGTTCCTTCCTGATGGATGTCCCACTTTTCGAAATGTTCGATCGGGCCCGCGTTCATGGTGATCAGCGGCGGGTGAATGATCGGGCCGGCATTCATCAGCGCTGCCGAGAGTGCATCCCCGCATGGCTCGATGGCGTTCGGAAACGCGCGCTCGATCACGCCGAGCGCGTGCGCGGCGAGGCGCTGCGGAAACACGCCGGTCGGCAGCCGCGCGCCCCTGCCCGAGATGCGGACGCTATAAGGACCCTGCTTGCGCGCCAGCCACGGCAGGGTCCCGGTCTCCGCGGTCGCGATCTCGGCGCGGTTGCCTACATCGCGGGCGGCACGGGCGGAGATGTAGGAGCCGAATGTGCCGGGCGGCAGGAACACGACCTGGCCGTCGCGCAAATGCGGTGCGGCCAAATTCGCAATCGCCGGCTGCGCAAAGGCGGGCGCCGGACACAGGATGAGATCAGTCGCGTCGATGGCTTCCGCGATCGAAGACGTGACCACACCCAGCCGGACTTCACGGCGGCCCGATCGATCGATGACCGTGATCGTGCCACCCTCGGCACGATGCGCCTCGACATCTCCGGGATTTCGCCGCCACAGCCGGATTTCATGGCCGGCCAAGGCGAGGTCGCCGGCGGCCGCGAACGAACCGTTTCCGCCACCCAATACTGCGATCTTCAAGATGTCCTCCGCTTCGTCGCCCCACGCCTCGGAAAGTCCCGTCACGCAGGCTCCGCCTTGACGTTCTTTTCCTGCCAAGCCGCCCAGGTTGGCCGATCGATCTGGAACAGGTCGGTCGAGCGCGCGTACCAACCGTTGCCGTGCATGCGGGCGATCAGACGCAGCGCCTGCGTATCGATGTGACAGCGCTCCTTGTCCAGGATCACGGCATCGTCGATATGGGCGCGAATGATACGGCCGATGACGGCGGTCTGCCGTGGCCCCGTCACCAGCGAAGTGAGAACCCGGCATTCGAACGACACCGGCGATTCCGCAATGCGCGGCGGGCGCACCGCCTGGGAGGCAGCCGGCGTCAATCCGGCCAGCGCCAATTCGTCCACTTCGGGCGGCGCATCGATACAGGTGATGTTCATTGCCTCGGCGTTGCGCTCGGCAACGAGGTTCACGACGAATTCCCCGGAATCGAGGATATTCGCCGCCGTGTCCTTGAATCGCTGCGAACCCGCCAGCAACCCGATCGCGACGGTGGGCGGCTCGTGCCCCATCACGTTGAAGAAGCTGAACGGCGCGGCATTGATCACGCCGCTCGCGGAGAGCGTGGTGATCCAGGCGATCGGCCGCGGCGTCACCGTCGCCGTCAATATCTTGTAGCGGTTCTGCGCTTCCAGCGTCTCCATATCGAAGATCATGTTAGGCCTCTCAGATCGCCACCACGGGATGGCGCAGTCGGCCGATGCCCGTCACTTCGGCCTCAACCACATCGCCCGGCCACAACCATTCCTGCGGCGAGCGCCCGGCGCCGACGCCCTCGGGCGTGCCCGTCGCGATGATGTCGCCCGGCTCCAGCGTCATCGCGGCCGAAATATCGGCGATCAGAAGCGGTACCTTGAACAGCATGTAGCGCGTGTTGGAGCGCTGCTTTTCGACGCCGTTCACCGTCAGCCAGAGATCGAGCGCATGCGGATCGGTGATCTCGTCTGCCGTGACGATGCACGGCCCGGACGGCGCGTAGGTATCCTGCCCCTTGGAGTAGATCCATTGGCCGGCACGGCGATTGTCGCGGGCGCTGACGTCGATCATCACGCTGTAGCCGAACACGAAGCCAAGCGCTTCCGCCTCAGACACCCGCCGCGCCGTTCGACCCATCACGACGGCAAGCTCGACTTCCCAGTCGAGTTGCTTGGTAATCGCCTTGTTGTGATGAATGGCTTCGTCCGGCCCGATGATGCTGGTCGGCGGCTTGGAAAAGATGATCGGCTGCTTGGGCAGGTCCTTGGCAGTGTCAAGCGCGCGCGAGGACTCTGCGACGTGCTCGACATAGTTCAGGCCAATGCCGAAAATGTTCTTGCGCGGACGCGGGATCGGCGCCAGCAGCCTAACGTTTGCAAGCGGCAATGCAGCGCCGACCGGCCAATTATCCCTGCTCTCGTTCAGTATCTTCTTGAGCGCCGCCAAGGCCGGCGGCCCGAGATCGATGAAATCGAGCATCGACGACGGAAGGCAAACACCGGCATGCTGGCCAACCTTCTCGATATCCACGACGAGATCGTCAACGACATCGCCGAGACGGGCTGCGGCCTCGACCGTGCCGCGATAGGTAACGAGACGCACTGTTGCTCTCCTAGGATACAAGGGGCTGGCGGCCGCCATTATCGCCGAAGGCTTCCTCGCGATAGAGCCCGAGCGCGTGCATGACCGGCAGGTCGTTGAACGTGAAGAGGCAGGCGTCCTCGCTGGCGGAGCCGTTGACATGTTCATGCCAAGCCCAGGACGGAACACAGAAGATGTCGCGTTCCTTCCAGTCGAAGCGCTTGCCGTCGATGATCGAGTGACCGCGCCCCTTTGCGACCTGATAGATAAAGCTGCCGGTGTGACGATGCGCGCGGGTACTCTCGCCCGGCCGCAGCATCTGCATCGACGCGCCGATCGTCTGCATCACCGGACCGCCGGTCACCGGGTTGACGTAGTTCATGAGAACGCCGTCATACGGCGAGCCGTCGGCGGCCTTGGCGTAGCGCTGCAACGCCTCGTAGGTCGGTCCCCATTCATACTTCAATAGCGGCGAATATCCCTTGGACCATTCGGCGCCCGCCGGGCGCAGGCCGGGATTGCCCCAGGTATGCGTCATGTCGTCGACGGGATAACCGACGCTCTGCTGCAGGTTGGGGTGAACCACATAGAAATTGGCTTCAAGCGTGTTGACGAGGGGAATGTCGAGACCATCCTGCCAGATGCACGGCGTGCCGTCGCTGGAGACGCCGTGTTCGTGCCAGGTGCCGTTCGGCGTCAGCACAAAATCGTTGGCGCCGAGCGTCATCTTGTGACCATCGACGATCGTGTAGGCGCCCTCGCCTTCCATGATGAAGCGAAGCGCAGACGCCGAATGGGCGTGGGCGGATGCGACTTCGCCCGGACGCATGACCTGCAAGCCGGAATAAAGCCAGCCGACCGCGGCGGCGTGCTCGCGGCGTCCGGGATTATTCAGATAGATGACGCGGCGCCCGGCCTTCTCGGGCGACACCAGTTCAACCGAACGCAGCACATGCGCGCGTAGGTCCTCATAGCGCCACAGCACCGGGACGGAGGACGATTTGGGCTGCCACGGCTCGATCTTGTTCGCGACCGTCCAGAGTGCGCCCGCCTCCAGCCTTTCGAGCTCGTCGTAATAGGCGAGCAGCTCAGGCGTATCCTCGACATTGGCCCGTCCGGCTACATCTTCCCGGTGGTTTTCATGCGCTTTCGTTGCCATGTCACCCTCCTGTGGGTTGGCGCCGCTTCCGGCGTCGCATTGTCAATCATCTAGTCAGGCATCATTGCGATCGCCTGGATTTCGACCTTTGCGCGGTCCTCGACCAGCCCCGATATCTGCAGCGCCGTCATGGCCGGAAAGTGCCGACCCATGACATCGCGATAGACGACGCCGATTTCCTTCAGGCGCGCCGAATATTCCTTGCGATCGAGCAAGAACCAGGTCATCGACACGACATGCTCGGGCGCCGCGCCGCCGGCGCGCAAGACCGCATCGACGTTCTTCAGGGTCTGGCCGATCTGCTCCACCAGATCATCGGACTCGAACTTGCATTGTTCGTTCCAGCCGATTTGGCCGGCGACGAAGATCATCTTGCCGCGCGCCGCGATGCCGTTCGCGTACCCCCTCGGCTTGGCCCAACCGGGTGGCTGCAAGACCTCGAACATTTCATACCCCCGTAGCAGGACCCGACTGAACGCCGTTCGCTAGACCGCCTTCAGGACGTCACGCCCGATGATGAGTTTCTGGACTTCGGTCGCGCCTTCATAGATGCGCAACGCGCGTATCTCGCGGTAGAGCTGCTCGACGACCTCGCCCGAACGCACGCCGCGGCCGCCGAACATCTGTACGGCGCGGTCGATCACCGCTTGCGCGGTTTCGGTCGCGACCATTTTCGCCATCGCCGCTTCTCGGGTCGTGGACGCTTTCTGCACGTCGCGCCGCCACGCCGCGCGGTAGGTGAGAAGCGCGCTGGCATCGACACCTGCGGCCATGTCGCCGAGGGCTGCCTGCGTCAATTGCTGGTCGCCCAGCACGCCGCCGAACATCCGCCGTGACAGTGCATGCGCCACTGCCTCGTCGAGCGCGCGGCGGGCAAAACCCAGCGCGGCGGCGGCAACAGATGCGCGGAAGATATCGAGGGTGCGCATCGCAATCTTGAAACCTTCACCCGGCGAACCCAACAGCCGCGCCGCCGGAATCCGGCAGCCCTCGAAACGCAGCGTCGCCAGCGGGTGCGGCGCCATCACATCGATGCGATCGGCAATCGAAAAACCGGGATCGTCCGGCAGCACCACGAAGGCCGAAATGCCGCGCGCGCCCGGCGCCTCGCCGGTTCGCGCAAACAGCGTATAGACGTCGGCAATACCGCCGTTTGAAATCCAGGTCTTCTCGCCGTTCAGGATGTAGTGATCGCCTTCACGACGGGCGCTGCAGGCCATGGCGGCAACATCGGAACCGGCTTCCTTCTCCGACAAGGCAAAGGCAGCGACCCATTCGCCACGCCGCGCCTTCGGCAGCACCAGCGCGCGCATTTTGGGAGAACCGGCAATCGCCACTGCGCCGGTGCCAAGTCCCTGCATCGCGAAAGCGAAATCGGCGAGCCCGCTGTGCCAGGCCAGCGTTTCCCGCGCCAGACAAATCAGCCGGGAATCGATCACCGCATCGGGCTGATCGCCCGCAACCGAGGCCTCCAGCAGTCCCGCCGCACCAAGTCTGCGAACCAGCGAGCGGCAGGTCTCGTCGACGTCACCGCCGTGCGTATCGCCAAGATCGGCTGCAAATGCGTCGAGTGCGGCAGCGTATTCGCTGTGGCGGGAATCGAAGAACGGCCACGCGAGGTGTTCGCGAGACGGCCCGCGTAATGGCGAAACCGGTGTCATATCAGTCTCCCGCAAAGGCCGGTTTTGCGCACGCCGCCAAATGCAACGCGCGCCTCAATAATGTTTCATGGCTAAAATATCCTGTCAAGCGAACCGGCCGCCGATCGGAAGCTCGGCGCGTGTGCACGAAGTCCATGAAACAGGCTAGAACCGCACTCATAATGCGCGTGAAGCGTTTTGCGGCCTCAGAACTTGCGGGTCCGATTGACATCATTTTTGTTTGATGTCTAAAATTATATTCGATCATCCGGAGTTCCGGGCGAGCCCTCAGGAGGCGAGCATGGCAGAACGCTCTTTCGCGCGCGAAGTGGAAGACCTGAAGCTCGGCGCCGGCCAGGAATTTCGCGGCGAAGGCATCCTCGCCATTACCAAAGCACTGCTCGAATGCGGCGTCAGCTATGTCGCCGGCTACCAGGGCGCGCCGATCTCGCATCTGATGGACGTGCTGTCGGACGCGCAGGATATTCTCTCCGACCTCGGCGTGCACTTCGAATCCAGCGCCAGCGAGGCCACCGCCGCGGCGACGCTGGCCGCCTCGGTGATGTATCCGGTGCGTGGCGCGGTCACCTTCAAGGCGCCGGTCGGCATCAACGTCGCGTCCGACGCACTCGCCAACCTTTCCTCGGGCGGCGTGACCGGCGGCGCGCTGATCATCATCGGCGAGGATTACGGCGAAGGCTCCTCCATCATGCAGGAGCGTTCGCATGCGTTCGCAATGAAGTCGCAGCTCTGGCTGGTCGATCCGCGGCCGAACGTGTCCTCCATCGTCAAGGCCGTGCACGATTACTTCGAGCTATCAGAGGCGTCGAATACGCCTGTCATGCTGGAGGTGCGGATACGCGCCTGCCATGTGCATGGCCGCTTCGCGACCCGCGACAATGTCCGTCCCACCTTTCCGCTGGCCCGTGCGCTGGACCAGCCGTCGCGCGACACCAACCGCATTGTGCTGCCGCCGGCTTCTTTCCTGCACGAAAAGGAGAAGGTCGAGCATCGCTGGCCCGCGGCGGTTGAATTCATCCACGCCCGCGGCATGAACGAGACCTTCGACGGCGACATCGACGACATCGGCATCATCATGCAGGGCGGCATGTATAACGGTGTCATCACCGCGCTGCGCGAGGCCGGGCTTGCCGATATCTGGGGCGAGACACGCGTGCCGCTCTACGTGATGAACGTCACCTATCCGATCGTCGACCGCGAGGTGATCGACTTCTGCCGGGCTAAGAAGGCGGTGCTGATGGTCGAGGAAGGCCAGCCCGAATTCATCGAGCAGGCGCTCCACAAGATCCTGCGCAACGCGGACATTCCGGCCAAGCTGCACGGCAAGGACCTGTTCCCGATGGCCGGCGAATACACCGCTCAGGTCATGGGCGAAGCGATCGGCGCTTTCATCCGCCGCTGGCGCCCGGATGCGCTGCCGGATGCCGCACGCGCACCCAACATCGACCGTATCGAAGTTGACGACAAGATCCGCGCGTTGGCCGACGTGGTACCGCCGCGACCGCCGGGTTTTTGCACCGGCTGTCCGGAGCGGCCGATTTTTTCCGCGATGAAACTCGTGGAAAAGGAACTCGGCCCGCATCATATAGCCGCCGATATCGGCTGCCATTTGTTTTCGATCCTGCCGCCGTTCAATATCGGCGCCACCACGATGGGCTATGGGCTCGGCCCGGCGTCGGCCTCCGCCTTCAACGTTCCCGCGGGCAAGCGGCCGATCTCGATGATGGGCGACGGCGGCTTCTGGCACAACGGGCTCACTAGCGGCGTCGGCAACGCCGTCTTCAACCAGCACGACGGTGTGATCGTCGTGGTCGACAATTATTATTCCGCCGCGACGGGCGGCCAGGACATCCCCTCCTCGCGCGCCGACAACCGTTCGCGTTCGACCAAGCACCCGATCGTCGAGGCCGTGAAGGGCGTCGGCGCCAAATGGGTGCGCCAGATCGACCGCACCTATGACGTCACGCGCATGCGCGACACGCTGCGCGAGGCGCTGACGACGGAGGAGAAGGGTCCGAAGATCATTGTCGCCTCGTCGGAATGCATGCTGAACAAGCAGCGACGTGTAAAGCCGCTGATGGCGGCAGCCGCCAAGCGCGGTGAGCGCATCGTGCGCGAGCGCTTCGGCGTGGATGAAGACGTCTGTTCTGGCGACCACGCGTGTATTCGCCTGTCCGGCTGCCCTTCGCTATCGGTGAAGCCGACCAGCGATCCTCTCAAGGACAATCCGGTCGCCGCCGTCGACAATAGTTGCGTCGGGTGTGGCCATTGCGGCGAGGTCGCGGACGCCGCTGTCCTGTGTCCCTCCTTCTATCGCGCCGACATCGTTTCTAATCCGACCCCGTTCGAAACGCGGCTCGACCGCCTCTGGCAACGAATGATCGGCGCATTGCAGCGCTGGCGGGCGGGACGGCGCGTCACATTCGAGCAGGAGGCGGCATGAACGTCTCGGTCGCGCCCTCCACCGCCGCGCTTAGTCAGGCCCGCCCGATCACCGTTGCGGTGCTCGCGATGGGCGGCCAGGGCGGCGGCGTGCTGGTCGACTGGATCGTGGCGCTGGCGGAGCGGCGCGGCTGGTTCGCGCAATCGACCTCGGTGCCCGGCGTCGCCCAGCGCACCGGCGCCACGATCTACTACATCGAGATGATCGCGCCCGACACCAGCAATCCCGGTCGCCACCCCGTGCTGTCGCTGATGCCCGCGCCCGGCAAGGTCGACATCGTGATCGGCGCCGAATTGATGGAAGCTGGCCGCGCCATCCTGCGCGGGTTGGTCTCGCCTGATCGCACGCTGTTGATCGGTTCCTCCCACCGCTCGCTGGCAGTGATCGAGAAGACCGCGCCCGGCGACGGCACCGCCGACGCGGCGCAGGTCTATGAGGCGGCAAACGTTGCTGCCAACCGCTTCATCGCGTTCGACATGGCCGAGATCGCCGACGCTACCGGCAGCGTGGTCTCTTCCGTGCTGTTTGGCGCACTCGCCGGCTCCGGCGCCCTGCCCTTCACTGTCGAAGATTTTGAGGAAACGATACGCGCGGCAGGAGTCGGCGTCGATGCCAGCCTGCGCGCCTTCGCCGCCGGTCGCGAGCGCGCCGCCGCCATGCTCAAGCAGGATCCCAAGATCAAGCCTGTGGCGAAGCCGCCACTCGCAAAACGCTTTCCACGTCTCGAACCGATCGGCCAGCCCGGCTACGACGCGCTGGTCGCGCGGGCACGGCAGTTGCCACCGGAGGTGCACGGCATCGTCGCGGCCGGCCTGCAGCGCGTAGTCGATTATCAAGACCTCGCATATGGCAGCGAATATCTCGACCGGCTGGAAGCAATGCCGCGCGAGGCGACCGGTCTGCTGCAGGCTTTTGCAAAATACCTCGCCGTTGCTATGGCCTATGATGACGTCATCCGCGTGGCCGATCTGAAGACGCGAGCGGGGCGATTCGACCGGGTGCGCCGCGAGGTGCGCGCCGGCGACGAGCAGGTCCTCGCGATTACCGAGTTCTTCCATCCGCGGATCGAGGAACTGGCAGGTCTCTTGCCGCCGCTTCTCGGTGAAAAGATCGAGCGCAGCGACTGGCTCGCCCGGCTTGTCGACCGCGGACGCAAACTCCGTACGACCGCGCCATCGTCATTCCTGCTGCTGTATTGCGTGGCCGGACTGCGCCGCTTCCGCCGCCGCATGCTGCGGCACGCCCGCGAGATGCGTCATCTCGATGAATGGACGCAACGTATCAGGAAGTTCGCGGCACACGACATCGCGCTCGCGACCGCCGTGTGCGAGGCCCGCCGTCTCGTCGGCGGCTACTCGGACACGCATTCGCGCGGTGAATCGAAGTTCGACAAGGTCATGCTTGCGTCCGAGCGTCTGGCCGGCCGCCGCGACGCCGCCGAATGGGTGCAGCGGCTCACCAAGGTGGCGCTGAAGGACGCCGACGGTGCCGAACTGGACGGCGCGTTGCGCACCGTCGAGACACTGTTCGAGGACGCCTGAGGATGGATCAATTCGAAGTCGTGGTGTCGAAGGCCGAGGCGCTTACGTCGCGCATTCGCGAATTCGTGCTGACGCGCGCCAACGGTGCGCCGATGCCGGGCTGGTCCGCCGGCGCCCATATCGACGTCCATTTGCCCGATGTCGGCCGTCGCTCCTATTCGCTGATCGAGACGGCGTCGCCGCGCGCGGCCGAACATCCGACCGCCTATCGCATCGCTGTGCTGCAGGAAAGCAAGAGCCACGGCGGCTCCAGCTTTATGCACGGCCTCAAGACCGGCGATCGCCTGACGATTTCGCCGCCGGCGAACAATTTTCCGCTTCGAGCCGGCGCCGGCGAAGTCGCACTTGTCGCGGGCGGCATCGGCGTGACGCCGCTGCTTACGATGGCCTGCGAATTGAACACGGCGAAGCGGCCGTTCTCGTTCTATTACGCCGGCCGCAGCCGCAGCGAACTCGCCTTTCTCAGCGAGATCGAGCGGCTGGCCAGCGCCAGCGCGACCATCCACGCCGACGACGAAGCCGGCCGCTTCTTCGACCTTGAGGGCTTGATGCGCCGGCTCGCGCCTGACGTGCCGCTCTATCTCTGCGGCCCGCTGCCGATGATCGAGGCCGCCATCGCGCTGGCGAAGCGGCTGAACTGGCCGCAAGGGCGGCTGCACTTCGAAATTTTCACGGCGCCCGAAGAGAAGTCCGGGGACTCCGCCTTCGAGGTCGAACTCAAGAGCAGCGGGCGCATTTACGAAATTCCCGCCGGTAAGACCATCCTCGACGTGCTGCTCGAGGCCGGCGAAGACCCAATGCATGACTGCAAGCGCGGCGATTGCGGCATCTGCCAAACCACGGTGATCGCGGGCATTCCCGATCATCGCGACTACATCTTGAGCGAAAGCGAGAAGGCCTCGAACAAGGTGATGCAGATCTGCATTTCGCGCGCAAAAACCAAGCGACTCGTGCTCGATCTGTGATGGAGGAACGCATGACCCGATATGCCGGCAACCTCGCGGCAATTCGCGCCCTGGTCCGCGACCAGGAGGTTCACCGCGACGTCTATGTCAGCGAGGAAGTGTTCCAGCTCGAGATGGAGCACATGTTCCCGAATAGCTGGGTCTATGTCGGCCACGATAGCCAGGTCCCCAATCCCGGCGACTATTTCGGCACCACGATCGGCACGCAGCCGGTCTTGCTGGTCCGCCACACCGACGGGACGGTAAAGGTGCTGCACAATCGCTGCCCGCATAAGGGCACGCGCATCACGTCCGAGACCTGCGGCAATGCCGGAAAGTTCTTCCGCTGCCCCTATCATGCCTGGAGCTTCAGGACCGACGGCTCGCTGCTCGCGATTCCCTTGAAGAAGGGCTACGAGAACACCGGTTTCGAACAGAGCCATGCGGCGAGCGGCATGGCGCCGGTGCGCCATGTCCGCAACTATCGCGGCTTCGTGTTCGCCAAGATCAATGACGGCGGCCTCGATTTCGAGGAGTTCTTCGGCGAGAGCCTATCGAGCTTCGACAACATGATCGACCGCTCACCGGTCGGTCAGCTCAA
The DNA here is from genome assembly GCF_023073815.1 of Bradyrhizobium sp. 157. Taxonomy (NCBI): domain Bacteria; kingdom Pseudomonadati; phylum Pseudomonadota; class Alphaproteobacteria; order Hyphomicrobiales; family Nitrobacteraceae; genus Bradyrhizobium; species Bradyrhizobium sp. 157. Next base: position 78,620 of record NZ_JADPKF010000107.1, read on the forward strand.
GGTTGCCGGCGGCGTGCTGCGTTACATGCACAATTGCAATTGGAAGATGCTGGTGGAAAACCAGACCGACACCTGCCATCCGATGGTAGCGCACGAGTCCTCCGCGGGGACCGTGGTCGAGGTCTGGAAGAAGGCGCCGCCCGGCACCAAGAAACCGATGGCGGTCGAGATCATCGCCCCTTTCATGAGCCCCTACGAGTTCTTCGAGAACATGGGCATCCGGATCTGGGATAATGGGCATGGCCACACCGGCGTGCACCATTCGATCCATTCTGATTATTCGGCGGTGCCAGGCTATTTCGAGAAGATGACGGCCGCCTATGGCGAGGACCGCGCCAAGGCGATCCTCGGCGAAAACCGGCACAACACGGTCTACTTCCCCAACATCATGATCAAGGGTCCGATCCAGTTGTTGCGGCACTTCAAGCCGATCGCGGCCAACAAGACGCTGGTCGAATCCTGGACGTTCCAGCTCGTCGATGCGCCCGACATGCTGCTCGAGCGCACGCTGATGTACAACCGGCTCATCAATGCGCCAACCTCGATCGTCGGCCATGACGACCTCGAAATGTATGAACGCGCGCAGGAGGGCCTGCACTCGAACGGTAACGAGTGGGTGAACCTCCAGCGCCTCTACAGCCCCGACGAAGCCGGGCAGACCAACGTGGCGGTCAACGGCACCAGCGAGTGGCCGATGCGCCACCAGTTCCGGGCGTGGACCAAGTTCATGACGATGAGGATGTGACATGAGCATGCTCGCCGAGGCTCCCCTCAAGAATGCGATTCCCACCGATCAGGAATTGATCGACTTCGTCGTCCGCGAGGCGCGGCTGATCGATCAGCAGCATTTCGACGAATGGCTCGATCTCTACGCCGACGACGCTTTCTACTGGATGCCGCTGGAATGGAATCAAACCGATCCGCGGCTGACCTGCTCGCTGATGTATGAGGACAAGCTCTTGCTCTCGATCCGGGTCGAACGGCTCAAGGGCGCGCGGACGTTCAGCCAGAAGCCGAAGAGCCGCTGCCATCATGTGCTGCAGATGCCGCAGGTCGATTCGCGCGATCCCGCCACCAACAGCTATATCACCTGGACCCCGATGCATTACATCGAGACCCGGATGGACGAGCAGACACTCTTTGCGGCCTGGGCCACGCATCATCTCAGCGTCGAGGACGGCAGGCTGAAAATCAAGCTCAAGCGCGTCGACCTGATCAATTGCGATGCTGCCTTCGGCAACATCCAGCTCTTCATGTGAGGGAGGATGAACGTGGTCCATCACACGGCGATCGTGAGCGGCGGTAACACCGGCATTGGCGCTGCGATCGCGCGCGGCCTTCTTGCGGAAGGATATGACGTGATCTCGCTGTCGCGGCGCAAGCCGGACTGGAGCCATCCAAAACTCTCCTCTCGCGAGGTCGACCTGCTCGATGCGGCTGCGACACGCCAGGCGGCGGCAGAAATCGCCGTCAAGGTTGCTATCACTCATGTCGTGCACAATGCCGGCGCGATTCGCGCAAAGCCGCTGGAAGAGGTCGATGACGAGGACGTCGGCGCTTTGGCACAGCTCCATTTCGGCGCGGGAATCGCGCTGGTGCAGGCGGCACTGCCGAACATGAAGCAAGCCCGTTTTGGCCGCATCGTGCTACTGTCCTCCCGCGCCGCGCTCGGCGCCGCCACCCGCACGGTCTATTCGGCCACCAAGGCCGGCATCATCGGCATGGCGCGGACCTGGGCACTCGAGCTCGCTCCGTTCGGGATCACCGTCAACGTCGTCGCGCCGGGCCCGATCGGCGATACCGAGATGTTCGAGAGCGTGATGTCTCCGGAATCCGAACGCGCGAAAAAATTGGCGCAATCAATTCCGCTCGGCCGGCTCGGCAAATCCACCGACGTCGCCCGCGCGGTCAGTTTCTTCAGTTCACCGGATGCCGACTTCATCACCGGACAGACGCTTTACGTCTGCGGCGGAGCCAGCATCGGGTCGATTTCCATCTAGCTCGGGGTGAGATGCCAGCGATGGACGCCACGGTCAAACGAAAGGCTCGATCCCCCAAGGGCGCGCGCATGCAGCCGCTGCAGCCGGTCGAGCCAGGGCACGAATCCGACGGCGCGCATCTCGAATTGCGCATCTGGCTACGGCTGCTTTCCTGCTCCACCCGGATCGAGAAGGCGCTGAACGCACGACTGCGCAAGGAGTTCAACACCACGCTGGCTCGCTTCGACCTTTTGGCACAGCTCGCCCGCAAGCCGGCAGGCGCGACCATGTCCGAGGTCTCCGAGCTCTTGATGGTCTCGAACGGCGCTATCACCGCGCTCGTGCAGAAGCTGGAAGCCGACGGCTTTATCCATCGAGAAGTCGATTCCGAAGACCGCCGCACCTTCCGCCTGCGCCTCTCGCAGGAAGGCGCAAAGGAGTTCGGCCGGATGGCACGCCGGCACGAGGAATGGGTGATCGCCCTGATCGGCGAGCTGTCACCCGTCGCGCAATCGGACCTGCTGCAACATCTGACCCTGCTCAAGCGCCGCCTCGACAAGCACGCTTGATGCGGTTGCCGGGCGGCACGATCGCAAGGACCACTGGTCCAGGCGTGAAATGAGTGCGTTCAAGCCAGCCTTTTGCAAACGTTAACGGTGGCGCGCAAGCAGCATGCAGTCTCGGGTTGCATCTTAATAGAAACCCGGCTCTTGGAGCGCACCGCAACTGCAGTAACGGAGGCGACCATGTTTACGACTGCGCGCTTCCCGGGTTCGACGCGCGATATTTAGCGCGCTCCGGGATTCAATCCCGGACGAAATCATAAAACCCTCTACTGAATCGAATCTGCGCGGGCCTCCTGGTCCGCGCTTGCGGAATTGTGTCATGACCTCGAATCTCGTGCTGGCCCCTCGCCAGGGGGCCGGGCGTTCCGATCTGCTGGAACGTCGGCTTCGGCGATATCATCCCCGCTTTCTGGGAGCGGTGCGCGCCCTGGCAATGCGGCACTCGCGCATTGCGGACCTCGCCGCGAGCTTTCCCGCGCTGCTCTTCGCGCTCGCCGTTCCGCGGCCTGGGCTCGATCCTGCGCTCGCACTCGCGCGCGTGCTCGGCGGTGTCGCCCTCGCGGAAGCGGCAGCGGCCGCCGAACTGCCGCTGTGGCTGCGAAAACTGCCGCCAGAGGCACTCGCGCGTCCGATCCCGCGGCTGCCCGACAGCGAACTGTTTCGTCGACAGATCGCAAACCACCTGCCGCGCTCTCCCAAGCTTGCGCCGAGCTGGCTACAAACCCTGGCTGATGTTGCCGAGCTCGCGCATGAGTCGGCAGCGGTGTGGATCGCACGCGAGCTTGTGCGCGAGCCTCGGCGCGTGAATCCTGCTCGATTGCGGCTCATCAGTCTCTGGGCATGGTTTTCCGGCCAACGAGCAACATTCGGGCACGAGTTGATCGGCCGCCCGTGGACGCCGGAAATACGCATGGGCCAGGCCCTTGAGGCCGCGGACGACTGGCGAACAATGATCGCGTTGCATGTGAACCTTGGCCATCAGCCAATCACCGACATGGGGCTCCAGCCCGCGCAGGTGGCTGGGTACGATTTCCTGCCTTTGACCTCGATCGCCGCCATCGCCGAAGAGGCGGAAGCCATGAAGAATTGCCTCAAGACCTATGGCTACAACTTGGCACACAATCGCTCGCGGGTCTGGAGCGTGCGGCAGAACGGCGAACGATTGGCTACGCTGAACGTTGCCTGCCGCTATCGTGATCCGCTGCCGAACGTCGTCGAACTCAAGGCCGCCGGAAACGCAGACGTCACGCGCGAGCTGTGGTGGGCGGCGCGCCAGTGGCTGCACTTGCATGAGTTGTCGCAGATCGACATGAAGCGGCGCAAATGGGACACGGCACCGCTCGATCGCGCCATGTGGCTGTCTCTTTGGCGGCCGTATTGGCTCGCCAAGCGCCGCATCCCTGATTGGCTGCCGATCGCGCCGTCGCGCGTCGCGCTTGAAGGGCTATGAGTTGCGATCGCCTTGCGGAGACGCGAGCCTGTGCCTGAAGAACGCCGTATCTCGTCGCGGGCTGCGATTGTCGGCTGGCCGGCCCGGCGCGTCTCGGCGACATGCGGCGTTTCACCAATTCAGTTCGTGCAACGGATCAGGCTGGAGACCGCGCGATTGCTGCTTGAGACCACGCGCCTGTCGGTCGACGAGATCGCGCGGAGGGTCGGATATGCCGAGCCTTCCACGCTTCGCCGGCTGATCCGGCGCGACACAAAACATCCGCCGGGGCATTTTCGGCCGGTCGCCTGAGCGTCTCCCTCGCCCGCGATGCCGCCAGCCTCAGTAGCCCAGGATGGCCTTCACCTCGAGATATTCTTCAAACCCGAAGATTCCGAATTCGCGCCCATTGCCGGACTGCTTGTAGCCGCCAAACGGCAGGCTGCGGTCGAACGGAGCCCCGTTGAGGTAGACGCGCCCTGCGCGGATACGGTTGGCGACTGTGCGAGCGCGGTCGGGATCGCCGGACTGCACGAAGCCCGCCAAGCCGAACGGCGTGTCATTGGCGATTTCGATTGCCTCATCCTCGGTATCATAGCTCATGATTGACAGCACGGGGCCGAAGATCTCCTCACGCGCAATCTTCATCAGCGGCGTTACGTCGCCGAAGACGGTCGGACGGACATAATACCCGCGGTTGATTTCGGCAGGCCGACCCGTTCCGCCGGCCACCAGCGTTGCTCCCTCATCAATGCCGGACTGAATAAGATCCTGAACTTTCTGAAATTGCGCCTGGCTCACCAGCGGCCCCATGGTGGATACGGGGTCGAGCGGATCTCCCAGGCGAATACTGTCGACCGCCTCACGCGCCGCCTCGAATGCCGCGTCCCGCTGCGCGCGCGGAATCAGCATGCGCGTGGGAGATTGGCAGTTCTGGCCGGCGTTGGTGTAACAGGCGTGAACGCCCTGGATCACAGCCGCTTTCAGATCGGCATCGGCAAGGATGATGTTGGCGGATTTGCCGCCCAATTCCTGCGCGACGCGCTTGACCGTATCCGCCGCAAGCTTGGCCACTCTGACACCAGCCGTCGTCGATCCCGTGAACGACACCATGTCGATCTCGGGATGGGCGGCGATCGCCTCGCCCACTGTGGGACCGTCGCCGTTGACGAGATTGAAGACGCCCGCCGGCACGCCGGCGCCGTCGACGATCTCGGCGAACAGCATCGCGCTGAGCGGCGCGATCTCGCTGGGTTTCAGGACGACCGTGCAGCCGGTTGCGAGCGCCGGCGCGACTTTGGAGGCAACCTGGTTCAGCGGCCAGTTCCACGGCGTGATCAGTCCGCAGACACCGATCGGTTCACGGCGGATGATCCCGTTTCCCATCCGCTGCTCAAACTTGTATTGCGCAAGCACGCGCGCGGCTTCCTCGAAATGAAACAGTGCGACGGTCGCCTGACGCTCCGTCGCAAACGTGATCGGTGCGCCCATTTCGAGCGTCATCATCCGCGCCAGTTCCGGCAGGCGCGTTCTGAAACCCTCGATGATCTTCTGTAGCCAGGACAGGCGTTCTTCGATACCCGTCTCGGAATAGGTCGCGAAGGCGCGGCGCGCTGCCTTGGCGGCCCGATCCACATCGGCCCCTGAACCCAAGCTGAAGCGTGCAAAGATCTCCTCGGTTGCAGGATTGACGATTCCAAGCGTTGACGGCGCGGCCGGATCGACCCAGGCGCCGTCGATATAGAATTTCAGTTTTTCCATTGTTCTCTTTTCACGATGTCCGCACAGCGGCGTAGTTGCTCCGTCAGAGGTGCCTGCCCTCGTCCACCGGCACCACAATTCCCGTCGAACTGATCAGGTTGACGATGCTCATCGCCTTGCCGATGCCTCTGTTGCCGCCTGTGACGCTTACTGCATCGCAATCTTTGCCGCCTCGATCACGGGGCGCCATTTGTCGCGTTCGCCATCGATAAACGCCTTGAGGTCTTCCGGTATGCCTCCGACGCCTTGCAGCGAATTTTGTTCGAGAATGGTCTTGCCCTTGTCGCTCTTCAGAAAGGCGTTTACCGCCTTGTTTACCTTCATCACGATCTCAGGCGGTGTACCGGTCGGAGCCACGATCGCGTACCATGCGGTCGCCTCGAACCCCTTGAATCCCGCTTCCTGCACCGTCGGTACATCGGGCAGTTGCGCGACGCGCTGACTTGTCGTCACGGCAAGCGCACGGATCTTTCGATCAGCCACCAGCGGCAGATAGGTCGGCATGAAATCCATCGCGACGTTAACTTGTCCGCCCAAGAGGTCCGTGATCAGCGGCGCCGAGCCGCGATAGGGCACGTTCGTCATCTCCACGCCGGCAAACTGCTGGATCAGCGCCGAGGTAATGTGCCCGAGCGTTCCGTTGCCGGGATGACCGACATTGATCTTGCCCGGGTTCTGTTTGGCATAGGCGATCAGGTCGGGAAGCGTCTTCGCTGGAAAGTCTCGCGTCGCCGTAATGATCATTGGAGACTTGGCGACGAGTATGACCGGCGTGAAGTCTCGCTCGGAATCGTAAGCCAGGCCCTTGTACATGAACTTATTGAGCGCGATCGGCGCCGGCGTCCCGAACAGCCATGTATGGCCGTCTGCCGCCGCTTTGGCGACCGCCGCCCCACCGAGATTACCGCCCGCCCCCGCACGGTTTTCGACGATGAACTGCTTGCCGAAATCTTCGCTCAACGCGTGGGCCACGGCGCGCGCCAGCGTGTCAACGGCAGCGCCGGCCGGGAACGGCACGATCATGGTGACCGGTCGGTTCGGCCACTCCTGGGCTGCGGCGCGGTGACATGGCGCAATGGCAAGTGCAAGGCCTATGAGGCCGAAAGAGAGCAGGCGCATGTTTCCTCCCCAGCTGTGCGCAGGTCCCGCGTGGCACCAGCGCTTATTCTCCGGCAAACTTGTCCAGGCCCTTGCGGACCAGCCATTTGGATAGTTCGTCCGCAACGGCTTCGTTGTTGAGATCGGCAAAGGCGATGTGCGTGTTGCCATGCAGCCCCGCATCGGGCAGCAGCAAGACCTCGCAATCTCCGCCGTGACGATTGACGATGTCGCAGAAGGTCCGGGCCACCTTGACCGAGGTGGCCCAGATCGGACGCGTGTCGGTGTAATCGCCGAACACCATCTGGATCGGGAACTTGGTCAGCTTCTTGAACTCGACGAGGAGCACGGAATTGGGGCCGTACGGCGCATCCGGCTTCGGCTCGGGCCCCTCGCCCACCGGGAAGACGAAGCCTGGTGTTTCATAGGCGACAATGCCCTTCATGTTGTCGCTCTTTGCCTTCAGCGCCGACAACAGCGCGCGCCAGCCGCCCGCGGAATTGGTGACGGCAACGACGGGACCGATCTTGTCGATCGCCTGGCCGCCGGCCTCCGCCTGCAACACTGCGTTCTCGAGCGTATCGAACTCGTCGTAACGGGCGCGCGTCGCCTGATTCCAGGCTTCCTTGTCGGCCGTCGGAAACTGCAGGCCCGGATGCCAATTGAGATAGGTCAGACCGAAACGCCAGGCGGCAAAATTGCGCTGATCGAAATAATCCGGCGTGTAGGTGATCGGCTCGCAACTCCAGTTCGCGCGGCCGACGCGCGGGCCGTCCCACAAGTAAACAGGATAGCCCTTGCGCAGGAAGATGCTCTTGTAGCCTTCGCCGCTGTCCCAGCGGTTCTCCCACACCTTGGTGCTGGAGCTGTGCCACATGATCAGGCCGACGCTGCGCCTTTTCGCGGGGATGAAGTATTCGACGTAACCATGGTCGCAGGAAAGCGTCTGGCTGGGATCGCCGGGCTTGGCGACGACCTTGCCGCCCACTTCATACGCGCCCGTCGATTCCAGGATGATCGGCGGCTTCGGCGGCTTGCGCTGCTCTTCCGCGACTGCGGTGTGGTTTGCTCCTATGAACAGCAATGCCACCACCAATGGCATGGCTCGCGATATGCTGAGGTCCATCAGCGCGTCACCGTCGCGATCTACCCGTTCCATGCTGACTTCCTCCCCTGGGCCCAGCCGCTTTTTTGCGGTCTTTGCGCTTGTCCGCTAAGCGGCGTCTTGCGCGGTCGACTGCATCACCGGAAGGTTCAAAAACCGCGCCGCGTTGTCGCCGATGAGCTTCCTGATCGCGGGCCGCGGCATCTGGAGATCGAGCAGGATCTGGGTGACGCTGCGGAAGCCGTCGACCGGACGCTGCGACCCCTGCAGTCCGAGATCGGACGACAGAATCGTGTTGTCGACGCCGGCCACTTCGATCAAGTGCGCGAGATCATCCGGGCTGTACTTCAAGGATTTGCCTTCAATGAACATACAGATCGAATGCTCCATCTTGACGCCGCGCGCGACGAGCTGGCGGATGTCGGTGTCATTGCAGCCGACGATGTAGGTCGGATGGTTGACCATCATCTTCTTGACGCCGCGCCGCGCCGCCTCATCGAACAGGATGTGCAGTTCGCTGGCCGGCAGGTGACCGCCGGCCAGGATAATGTCCGCCTCGGCAATGAGATCGATGACCTTCCTGGTGTCGTCGGTGAGCTTGCCGTTGGCATCGAGCGCGGAAAGCGGGATCGGATCGAGCATTTTTTGCGAGGTCTTCGGAAACGTCGAGTTTCCTGCGGCCATGGCTTTGATGTGGTTCGCGGCCGACAGCGTCGGCATCCAGACGATCTTGCCGCCGAGCTTGATCGTATGGTCGACCGCATGCGGGTTGATGCCGCCCGAGGCATTGTTCAGCACGATGCCGGAGAACAGCTTCACATTGGTTTCGGGAAACAGCTTCTCCAGCAGTATCGCGTGCGCCATCCCGGCATAGAAGTGATCCTTGTAGAGCACGGCGCGGAACTTCGCTTCCGCCGCATCGAGTAGCTCCTCGTGATGATCGAGGATGCGCGGCATGGCTGCCGGGCCGCTATGGCAGTGCAGATCGATCGCGCCGACCAGGAGCTCGGCGACTTCTGCCGCCCGGGATAGCGGCGGCAGCGGCACGGTGTTTGGGTAGGACACTTGCTTGTCGGCCATGGTCAAGGCCCTTTGAGCTGGAGATGTGTCAGGCCGCAGATTGCCCGGCGGCGGTTTGTGCGGGCATCGGATAATCGTCCTCGTTCAATACCCAGCCCAGCTTGGCCGAGAAATCCAGGCGCGGCGGACAGAAGATGTCGACGAGAACGTTGAGCTTGGGATCGACGGCTTGCGATGTGTGAATGGCCGGCGGTGGAATCACGGCAATGGAGGGCGATCCGCAGCGTTCGTGATCGTCGTCGCGCCACTGGGCCATGTCGGTCGTCCAGGGCCAGCGTAGGTGGTGAACAAAAGTGCCGGCCAGCGCCAGCGAGCATTGCTCGAAATCGTCATGGTGATGCGGCGACATCTTGCTCGGGTCGCGCGGGCCGCTTCGGGGCTCCAAGAAATTCACCATGAAGGTCGAGCAGCGGAAGATGCGCCCGAACCGTCCCGGCGTGGCCGCGACGTCGAGACTGTAGGTCCGGATCTTCGCGCCCGTAGCTGCCTCCGGCCACGGCTCGAACGGCGGCAAATTGGGATGCGGTGTCGCGTAGGATGCGGCATTGGCGCACAGTTTCGCGAGATCTTCCGATCGCGTCGTCACCATGCGCACCACCTTGGCGGCACCCAGCAACGTGACGGAGCTAGCGCCCGCCGGCACGAAACTGATGGAGTGACCGTTGACGGCCTTGCGCTCGTTCTCCCAGACGATCTCGGCGCCTGCCCCCGGATCGGGAAGCAGCACGACATATTCGTCGGGCTGGTTGGTCCGGCTCAGCACCGCGCCCTTTTCGGCCTCGCTATAAGCGATGATGAAGTTCTGGCCGCGGGCATACCAGGTGCGCGCGCCGTTCTGATTTTCAGCCGGCGGCGTTTCGTAGAATTTCGCATATTCGGCGCCGGCAAAGCGGGTGGCGGCGGGTTTTGTGCCGACGGGCGTGGCGGCGAGCGCAGCGCGCGGATCAGTGCTGTGATACATGTGAGCCATCCGTGGTTCGAACGAGCGTTTTGAAATCGGTGAGCGTTTGCGCGGCAGCCCGGCGCATCTGGCCCTGATCCGACGAGATGATGAAGGCGCTGGCGCCGAGCTCGGCGAAATCCTTGGCTTCCGCAGCACTCGCGACCATCACGCAGACCGGCTTGGTGACTTTGTTCGCCGCCGCAATGATCCTGATAACCGCGTCCTTGACAGAGGCGTCGGCCGGCGATTTGGCGCCGAGGGCGACGGTGAGATCGCCGCGGCCGATGAAGAACCCGTGGATTCCGTCGACCGCGGCGATGGCGTCAATGTGATCCAGCGCTTCCGGGTCCTCGATCATCGCAATCGCGCAGACCGATGCATCCTGTTCATCGACGAGAGTCCACATCGGCGTGCTGCCATAGGCGCCGGCGCGGGCCGAACCGGAATAGCCGCGCCGTCCGCCGCGATAGCGCGCGGCAGCCGCAATCGCGCGCGCCTTCTCGACCGTCGCGACGTGGGGCACCAGCACACCGGCTGCGCCGCAATCCAGGCAGGACAATATTTTCGCCGGATCGTCCGACGACACGCGCACGATTCCCGCGAGATTGCTGGCCCGCGCGGCCAGCAGCATGACGTCGGTCATCGCGCGATCGATCGGCGCGTGCTCCTCGTCGATTACGACGAAATCATAGCCGAGCGCGCCGAATATTTCGGTCGCATGCGTGGTCGGCGTCTTGATGAACGTGCCAACCACGTGCTGCCGCGCGGAGAAGCGGCGGCGGAATGACGAAAAATGCGGCCTGACGACGTCTCCGGACACTGTTGCTCCTCCCCGGCCATCTGCATAGGCTGCCCTCGGAAGACAGGCCCGGTGTGGCGCTTGGCGAAAACCATTGCAGGGACGACGCCGGTCGGCCATAGCTATTCCACCGTGTTCCACTAGGTGGAATTTCAGGATGCCGCTCAAGTCTGACACCGTCGAAGCCGCCTCGCGCACGCTCCTGCTGCTGGAGGAGCTCAACCGCCACCGCGTCACCTCGATCGATCGCCTGCACAAGGCGACGGGGTTGCCGAAATCGACGGTGGTGCGGTTGATGAAGTCGCTATGCGCGCTGGGCTATGCCGCGAACGACCGGCGGCAGGGCGGCTACGCGGTCGCCTCGCGGGTCAAATCGCTGAGCAACGGCTTTCACGGCGATCCGCTGGTGGTGGAAGCCGCGCGCCCGTGGGCGCTCGCCTTCACGCGACAATATCACTGGCCGATCGCCATCGCCGTCCTCGACCGGAATTCAGTCGTGGTCCGCTTCAGCACCATTCCTGACAGCCCGGTTTCGCCCTTTCACGGTACCCTCAATATGCAACTCAGCCTGCTCGGGCGGGCGCTGGGGCGCGCTTATCTGGCGTTCTGTCCGGTCAGCGAGCGATCGATGCTGCTCGACATGCTCGCCCGGTCGCAGGAGGCCGAAGACAAACTCGCCACCGAACGAAAACGGGCATTGGCTTTGCTGGCCACGATCCGCAAGCAAGGTTTTGCAGAACGCGACCCGATGATCGAACCGCGCTCCTCGAACACGATCGCACTCCCCGTCATCGTCAATCAGCGCGTACTCGCCACCGTCGGCATGACCTATTTCACGTCGGCGCTTAACCGAGCAGACGTCGTCGGGCGCTACGTCCCGCTCGTGAAAGCCCTGGCGGACAACATTGCCGCAAGTGTCTCGTCGTTGCAGGAGTAGAGGCTAGGGAGATGAGCCGTCACGGCACCGACTGCGAACACAAGGAAACGCAGAGTGCTGCGGCGAGCACAATGATGGGCATACTGTGTACTCGCGATGGAGTAGCGACATCCCTAACGCTTGACAGAGGGGATGCTACCTATTTAGTAGCGAAAATGCCTGTGAGCCAAACACCAAAACCTGGGAGACCGGTCCGAGGCTCGCGGACAGGTGTCCCTGTCATGGCGCTCCTGGACCTGTTGGGGCGACGCTGGACAATGGGCATTTTGTGGAACCTCGGCAAAGGCGGCCCCTGCACATTCCGCGAACTGCAAGAACGTTGCGAATCGATCTCGCCTACGGTTCTTAATTCGCGCCTGAAAGAATTGCGTGAAGCAGGCTTGATCGAGCATTCGCACGAGGGTTATCGCGCTACACCGACCGGACATGAACTTTATGCCCTTCTTGTCCCACTTGGTGTTTGGGCGAAGAAGTGGGCCGCGAAGTTACCGGCGTAGGTCATTCCTGGGATAGTGACAACCGAGCGTAACAAGCTCGAGCAGTCTTGAGCTGCGCTGATATTCGGGTCGAGAGAAGAAAACCCTATCCCGAGGCGGCAGCGGAAAACGCGCTTCCACGCCGCTGCCGCAAAAGGCATTGCTCTACCCTTGCTTCCGCGCAGCTATTGGCGACATTAGCCTTAGCGAAACGGAAGCTACCATGAGCCAGCCCGCATTCGATCCCTTTGGAGAACCAGTCCCGGCGGTCGATCCTTCGACTGCGTCGGTCGGCGCGTCCAAGTGGCTGAAGCCGGCCGGCATAGGCCTGTTCTGGGGGCTTGTCGGCGTCATCGTGCTGGCGCGCGCGGTCTATTTCGAGCCGAGCGATCTCAGCTTCGAGCGCGCCGTCGCGTGGGCGCAGGACTTGCTCGCCTCGCTTTAATATCTTGCCGGCATGTGCCGTGCGGGCTGAGCTGCCCGGACGTTCCTATCCAATGATCCGTTCGAACGCGACCGCGGCAGGGCTACCTTGAACCGCCCAAGTCGATCTGATCCTCGTTGGCCGCCAACCGGGACGATGGCCATGCCGACGCCTGCAAATCCAGGTTGAGGGATATAACCTCTCTGTATGGGCACAATCCGAAAATGTACTAGCGAGCCCGCGTGGTCCGGCGCATAAATTATTCTCCAAGGAGGATAAGTGCCGCCACCCCAAAGCAGTTCTGACGACGCACGGCCGCGACCGGGCATGCTCGGCCGCGGCATGGCCCTCATTCCAGGGGTCGCACTCTGCGGCATCATCACCGCCGTTTCGCTGGCCGCGCAACGCCTCGAAGAGCACGTCTTCATCCATCCTTACGTCGAGGCGCTGGTCATCGCGATCCTGCTCGGAATGGCGATTCGTACCGTCTGGCAACCATCCCAACGCTGGCGTTCCGGCATAGCCTTTAGCGCCAAGCAACTACTCGAGGTGGCCGTCATGCTGCTCGGTGCGTCCGTCAGCTTTGGCGCGATCGCGGCCTCCGGCTATCTCTTGATCAGCGCAATCGTCGCCACCGTCGCAGTGATGCTCGCGGTGAGCTACGGCCTCAGCCGCATGCTCGGGCTTCCTACGAAAATGTCGATCCTGATCGCCTGCGGAAATTCGATCTGCGGCAACTCGGCAATCGCCGCCGTCGCGCCGGTGATCGGAGCCAATAGCGATGATGTCGCCTCGTCGATCTCCTTCACCGCCATCCTCGGCGTGTTGATGGTGCTGGGCCTGCCGCTCCTGATCCCCTTGCTGGACCTGTCGGCGACACAATACGGCATTCTGGCGGGCCTCACCGTCTATGCCGTTCCGCAGGTTTTGGCGGCGACCGTGCCCGCGGGCATCGTCAGCACGCAAATTGGCACGCTGGTCAAGCTTGTGCGCGTGCTGATGCTGGGGCCGATCGTGGTCGCCCTCTCGCTGGTCGCGGCGCGCCGCCGCAAGCTCCATGCCGATCAAACGAAGGTCGCCGCCATCAGCCCATTCAAGCTGGTGCCCTGGTTTATCATCGGCTTTCTGATGCTCGCAGCCCTGCGCTCCTTCCAGCTCGTGCCGGATCTTGTGGTCGCACCGGTGACGAAGACGGCGGCTATCCTGACCGTCCTCTCGATGGCTGCGCTTGGCCTTGGCGTCGACGTGCGCGTGCTCTCCACCGTGGGCGGACGGGTCACCGCCGCCGTCACGCTGTCGCTGCTCCTCCTGCTGGGCCTAAGCATCGGGCTCGTCCACTTATTCCGGTGACCGGGAAGGTCACCAAAGACGGAATGAAGCCAATTGTTCGCGCCGAGCGGTGCTGTGTCGTTCTTCAGACCTTGCGCAGCGACGTCGCGGTGGACGCGAGATTCCGCGGACCGGCAGCCAATGCATCCGCTGAATGAGCCGTGCCGAGAGGTTCGCGGCGATCGAACTTGACCCGGAACAGGAGGAATAGATCACTCGTCGATATTCACGTCATCCGTGACGTCTTCACACCCGCCCAGAAGCAGCAGCTGATCGAGAAGGTGACGAAGCGATGGTCGCCGTCGACGGCGAGAACATGCGCGAGTTTGTAGAAGCGGAACTCAGGGGATGGCTACCCGTCATGGGAGTTGTGCTGCCGGAGCCGCAGATCGATCGCATCCTGGCAGAGGCGGAAACAACCCTCGCTCGCTATCTCACTGCCGATGGACTTGCGTTCGACATATCGGCGCATCTCGCAACCTGCAGACGACCTTAGGTGGCGGAGGATCACGATCAGCTTCGGCACCAGGAGCTATCCCGGAGGCACTGCTCGCGCGCCACCTAGATCCGCACCGACGTGAATGCTAGTCACCATTTCTCAACCCACGGTCGGAGCACGACTTCGAACGCCCAGGTCGACCGATGTTGGCGATGCAGTTGCAGATACGTTTCGGCGATATGGTCGGGATCGGCCATGTTGTCGTCGACAGTTGTTCCTGCCAGCCGGTGCGCGCGGGTCCCGTCCTCCTGAGTCCAGCCGATCGCGGCGTCGATCGGCACATTCGCGACGTGGATGCCCTGCGGCATCAGTTCTCTTGCCATGCTCTGCGCAAGTCCGGACTTGGCATGACATGCCATTGCAAAGGCACCGCTCGATGGAAAGCCTTTGAGCGCCGCGCTGGCGTTCGTGAAGATGATCGTTCCTTTCGCACCATTGGTGTCGAGTTTGTTTCCGAGCATGAGTCGAGCCGCCTGTTGGCCTACCAGGAACGCGCTGAACGCCGCATTCCGAAGTGTTTCGAGCGCCATGACCGGGTCGGCTTCGATAACGCTCTTGCGGAAAATGCCGGGAACACGGCCATCGATGTTATGCACGACAAGCCTCGGCGTCCCAACGTCCTGAACGACATTCTCGAACAGCTTCTCCACGGCCACCGGTTCGCTTGCATCGCAGGCATATCGGCGCACGCCATGCATCTTCTCGAGAGTCTCAAGGACGGCTTTCTCGGGATTTCTGGCTGCGACGCAGACTCGCATGCCGCTTTCCGCGAACAGCCTGGCGCAACTTGAGCTAATGCCCGGGCCGCCGCCGACAATGAGGGCAACGTCCCGGGCGGTATCGTGTTTGGATTGATTCATGTTGTTTGCTCGGATGCGTTTGGTGGTCAGCAATGTTTCCGCCGTTACCTGCGTCCAGTTCTTCGGCGATTCCCGCGATCATTGCCGAAGAACATGTCGCCGTTCGGAATGAAAGTAGGCGCACCGAAATACCATGATACCCGCGGCCACTTCGGCTTTCACGTGTTCGGTCACGATTTTCTCCTCTCGAACTCGGATTCTGTACACTGGAGACGCTCCGCGCTGGTGCTCGCGGTCTGATTGCGCAAGGCCTGCCGACCGGCCTCCAGAATAGCGTCAGACAGTTGCTTGTCGCCGGATGCCCGCGCCAGCAAGATCGAACCGACCATGGTTGCAATTGCGCCGGCTGCGGCCTGTCGCGCATCTGATGGCGATCTCTTCGGGATCAACCCGGCGATGATATCGATCATTTTCTCGAGCCCGCCTGCAAGGGTACGCCGGGCCTCCGGGGCCGAACGTCCGATATCCGCGGCTAAAGCCGGAAGCGCACACCCGCGGGCCGGATTGTTGCGATGGCGGGGACTCAGATAGGATTCGACGACCGCGTCGAATCCTATCTCGGCAGGCAATCCCTGCGTGAGATCGAGCCAATGGACGACGGTTCGATCCATGGCCAAAGCGAGCGCTTCAACAATCAAGGCGTCCCGTGACTTGAAGTAGGCATAGAAGCTGCCATGCGTCAGGTCAGCGAGCTTCATCAGGTCGACCACACTCAAGCCATCGGCACCGTTCTGACGCAGGCCATAGGAAGCGTTTTCGACGATCCGCCTGCGGGTCTGCTGCCCATGGCCTTTCGGGTAACGCATCGCCTGCTCCGGGATGACCTAAGAAACAGAGCCACATTAGATGATCATTATCATATAACGACCAAATTCCGCAAAGGCTTCTTGATTCGCGTCAGGAAAAGCCGGTCAGCGACGCAGACCTCCAGATTGACCGCGCGCTAGTGCCCGACGAATACGGGGTTGCGCTTTTCGACAAAGGCGCGCACCGCTTCCTTGTGATCCGTCGTCCGCGCGGAGCGGACCATGTATGCCGCTTCCTGGTCCATCGAATCCAGAAGGTCCGTGGCCAAGGCATGGTCAAGGTTGTCTTTCATGCCGGCGAAAGCTTGCGAGGGGCCCTCGGCCAAGGACCTTGCAAGCGCAAATGCAACATCGCGAAGCTCGGCGTCGGCCACCACCCGGTTGACGAGCCCCAGGGTCTCGCAGCGGCGTGCGTCGATCCGCTCCGACAGAAACATCATCTCGCGTGCCCGGGACGTTCCCACCAGCCGCGTCAGCAGCCAGGCGATGCCATAGTCTCCCGTCAAGGCGATGCGGGCATATCCCGTGGTCATCACGGCCGATTCAGCGGCGATTCGAATGTCGCAGGCGAGCGCAAGCGCAAGCCCTGCGCCCGCCGCAGGCCCGGGAAGCGCCGCCAGCGTCGGCTTTCGTAATCCCACCAGCGCACCCGTGAGGGTGCGCTGCTTGATGCGCAAATCGGCGATCCGCTCATCGATGGGCGTTTCGGCTTTGGCCGCATTGCTCCCCATACCCTTGACGTCGCCGCCGGCACAAAAGGCGGCCCCGGCACCCGTGATGAGCAATGCGCCGACGCTGGAATCATCGCCGCACTGCCTGATCATGTGCCGCAGCGCTGGGGTCAGTTGATCGGACAAGGCGTTGCGAGCCTCGGGCCGGTTCAGCGTAATCAGCGCCACGCGATCCCGAATTTCGCACAGCAACTCACCTGTGCCGGTGTCGACCTCGATCCGATCTTCTGCCATGAGCACTGTTCCCGTCGCGCTTTCACGCGACCTTCAAGGCTTCCTCGCTATCGGCGTCCAGGAATCCCGTAAGCCGTCCCCTGATAAGCCGCTCGGCATCCGCCATGATGCGGTCGATCAGTTCCTTCACGGTCGGGATATCGTGAATGAGACCCGCGACCATCCCGCAGCTCCATGCGCCGGCGTCCATGTCGCCGTCGATCATCACCTTGGGATAGACTCCAGCGACCTGCTCGTGGATGTCGCCAATCTTCAGGCTTGCGCCCTTCTCGCGCTCAACCTCCAGCAACTGGTCGACGCCCTTGTTCTTCAAGACGCGCTCGGTATTGCGCAGCGCGCGCATGACCAGCACGGTGTCGAGTTCGGTCGCCTTGACCAATGCCTGCTTTACATTGTCGTGGACTGGCGCTTCCTTCGTGGCGATGAAGCGGGTACCCATGTTCATGCCGGCGGCCCCCATCGACAGCGCCGCGACAAGGCTCCGCGCGTCGGCCATGCCGCCCGACGCTACAAACGGAATCTTCAGCTCGTCCGCCGCACGGGGCAGCAGGATCATGTTCGGGATGTCGTCCTCGCCGGGATGGCCGCCGCATTCGAAGCCATCAACGCTGACAGCGTCGCAGCCGATCTTCTCGGCCTTGAGCGAGTGCCGCACCGAGGTGCATTTGTGGATCACCTTGATGCCAGCGGCTTTCAGCGCCGGCATATACTGCTCGGGGCTGCGGCCGGCGGTCTCCACCGCCTTGACACCGCCTTCCTTGATAGCAGCGATATACTCCGGATATGGCGGCGCGGTGAAGCTCGGCAGGAAAGTAAGGTTCACACCAAAGGGCTTGTCCGTCATGTCACGACAGCGCGCGATCTCTTTGGCCAATAGTTCCGGCGTCCGTTGCGTCAGGCCGGTGATGATCCCCAGTCCGCCGGCGTTCGACACGGCGGCCGCCAGCTCGGCAAACCCGACATAGTGCATTCCGCCCTGGATGATCGGATGTTCGATGCCGAACATCTCGGTAATTGCAGTCTTCACGCGTGCCTCCGATGTGGTTTTCCAGATTTCTAGCGTAGCCAGGTTGTTGTTCGTCAGTGGACAATTTCGAGAAGGCCTGCGGCGCCCATGCCGCCGCCGACGCACATCGTAACAACGGCGTATTTCGCCTTGCGCCGGCGGCCCTCGATCAAGGCGTGGCCAGTCAGCCGCGCGCCGGTCATGCCGTAGGGATGGCCGACTGCGATCGATCCGCCATTGACGTTGAGCTTTTCCGGGTCGATCCCGAGCTTATCGCGGCAATAGATCACCTGCACCGCGAATGCCTCGTTCAATTCCCAGAGATCGATATCGTCGATCTTCAGTCCGTGTCGCTTGAGCAGCCGGGGCACGGCATAGACCGGACCGACGCCCATCTCGTCCGGTTCGCAGCCTGCGGCGACGAAGCCACGGAAGATGCCCAGCGGCTTCAGACCGTTTTGCGCCGCGAGCTTGTCGCTCATGATGACAGCTGCACTGGCGCCATCCGAAAGCTGACTGGCATTGCCGCCGGTGATCGTGAAACCTGGCCCCTTTGCCGGCTTGACGCCAGCAAGACCTTCGGCCGTGGTATCGGGACGCGGCCCCTCGTCAGCCGACAGCGTCACCTGCTGGTACGAGACGGCGCCGCTCGCCTTGTCGGTGACTGCCATCGTGGTCTTGATCGGTGCGAGTTCGTCGTTAAAGCGGCCCCCCTGCTGAGCGGCCGCCGTCCGGCGCTGGCTCTCGAGGCTGTATTCGTCCTGACGTTCGCGCGAGATGTCGTAGCGCTTCGCAACGACTTCGGCAGTATCCAGCATCGCGATGTAGGCGTCCCCTTTCATCGCGAGCAATTCGGGATCGACGGCATGAAAGCTGTTGAACTGGTTGTTCTGAACCAGGCTGATGGATTCGCCGCCGCCGCCGATGGCAACCTCCACGCCATCGAAAATGACCGAGCGCGCTGCCAGCGCAATTGCCTGGAGCCCGGACGCACATTGGCGATCGATGGTCGTTCCGGCCACACTCACCGGAAGCCCGGCGCGCAGCAGCGCCTTGCGTGCGATGTTGGTGCCCGTGGTGCCCTGTTGCATGGCGCAGCCCATCACAACGTCCTCGACTTCGGCCCCCTCCACGTTAGCGCGTGACAACGCAGCGGAAATGGCATGACCCAGCAACGTTGCACCTTCGGTATTATTGAGGGCGCCCTTGTAAGCCTTGCCAATCGGAGTACGAGCAGTCGAGACGATTACGGCTTCGGTCATTGTTTACCTCTGGTCGGGGGGCGGCAGTCGATTTGCTAGAAGGAGATTCAGCTCTGCTGTGCGTACCGCATCAGATGATAGGCAGGATCGCCGAACTGAACGTTGATGGAGCTTATGCGCTTGAAGTAGTGGCCGACGTTCAACTCGTCGCTCATGCCCATGCCGCCATGCAGTTGCACGGCCTGCTCTGCGACGAAACGCGCGGCATAGCCCACTTTCGTCTTGGCGCCGGACGCCAGTTTCGATCCGTTCGGTTCCTTCGATGCCAGGCTTAGGTTCAGATGCTGAGTGAGCGAGATGGACTCCTCAAGCGCGATGAACATGTCAACCATGCGGTGTTGCAGCACCTGAAACGTTCCCAGCGCAACCCCGAACTGCTTGCGCGTCTTGCTGTATTCAAGCGTCGCCGAGTTCAGCTCCGCCATGGCGCCGACAGCTTCTGCGCAAAGGGCTGCGATAGCGCGATCGCGGGTCACCTCCAGGGTAGCCACACCCTCGCCTTCGCTGCCCAGCATCTGGCCGGCAGGCACCTCGATGTTCATCAGCGTGAGTTCAGCGGCGCGCCGGCCATCCATGGTCTTGAAGCTCTGCAGGTGAAGATTGGCTGCATGGCGATCTACAACAAACAGACTCACGCCCTCGCGATCGCGTGGCCCGCCCGACGTGCGCGCCGAGACGATCAGCTTGTCGGCCCACGGCGCGCCAATCACCGCGGCCTTGGTCCCGCTCAGGACAAAATTGTCTCCTTGGCGGCGTGCAGTGGTGGTCACGTTGTTGAAATCATAACGCGACCGTCCTTCCGCCCAGGCCAGCGCCCATATCGCCTCGCCCTCCATGATCTTCGGCAGGAATGCCTGACGCTGCTCGGGCGAGCCGACGGCTTCGATCAGGCCACCGGCGAGGACTACCGTCTCAAAGTACGGCTCGACGACGAGGTTGCGGCCGAATTCCTGCATCACGATCATCGTCGCAAGCGAGCCGCCACCAAGGCCGCCGGAGCTTTCATGGAACGGCGCGGCGCAGAGACCGAGTTCGGCGAACGATTTCCAATGCCTGCGGCTCCAGCCTTCATCGGTCGCAACGATCTTGCGGCGCTCGTCGAAATCGTACTGCTCGCGCAGGAATCGTTGAATGCTGGAACGGAGCAATTCCTGTTCTTCCGTCAACTGAATATCCATCGGATGCCTCGTGATGTAGTCAGAGACCCAAAACCGCTTTCGCGATAATGTTGCGCTGAATTTCATTCGATCCCCCGTAAATGCTGAGCTTTCGGGAGTTCAGATATTTTTCAGTCGCCGTGTGCCCATAGTCCGGCCCCGGCATGAAGCGGTTGGCGCTCACCGGGTGCTCACGGATGGCCAAACCGTAATTGCCGATCGCCTGGTGCGTCAGATCGGTGATGCGCTGGAATATCTCGGTGCCCCTGATCTTGAACAGCGACGCGGCCGGTCCCGGGTCGATGCCGCGCGACATCTGCGCAACGATGCGCAGTTCAGTCGCCTCCAGCGCGAGCACATCGAGCTCGACGCGCGCGATCTCCCTGATGAACTCTCCGAACCCCGGATCGTCTTCGTCGACCTCAGCTCTTACGATCTGCTTGAGACGCCCGAGGTAACGTGTCGAGCGTCCGATCCCGGCCATGCTGGTGCGCTCGTTGCCGAGCAGGAATTTCGCGTAGGTCCAGCCCTTGTTTTCCTCGCCGATCAGGTTCTCCACGGGGACCCGCACGTCCTCGAGGAACACATCGTTCACCTCGTGCGATCCGTCGATGGTGATGATCGGCCGCACGGTGACACCGGGCGACTTCATGTCGATCAACAGAAAGGAGATTCCGGCCTGAGGCTTTGCCGACGGGTCAGTCCGCACCAGGCAGAAGATCCAGTCGGCATGTTGGGCCAGGGTTGTCCAGGTCTTGTGGCCGTTGACGATGTAGTGGTCGCCGTCGCGCACCGCCTTGGTCCGGACGGAAGCAAGATCGGAGCCGGAGCCCGGCTCCGAATAACCCTGGCACCACCAATCGTCGCCGGAGAGAATCCGCGGCAAAAACTTCCTTTTCTGCGCGTCATCGCCAAATGTGTAGATGACCGGACCGACCATGGTGACGCTGAACGCGAGCGGCGGCAGCGTCCCGGCGCGCGAGGTCTCCTGTTCAAAGATGAAGCGCTGTGTGACCGACCAGCCCGGGCCGCCATATTCCTTGGGCCAGAGCGGAGCAATCCAACCCTTCTTGTAGAGGATCCTGTGCCAGAGCAGCGACTGCTCCTTGGTCAAATCGGTCTCGGGGTTTGGAACGCGCATTTCCTGCGGATAGTTCTCCGCAATAAAGGCGCGCACCTCGTCACGAAACGCAGCGTCCTCGCTGGAAAGGTTGAGCTCCATCGCGCGAGGCTCCCGTTACCATTTCTCGCCGAACGGACGGATTTCCAGCTCGAAGGTCCAGGCGCTTTTCGGCTGCTGATAAAGCAACCAATAGGATTCCGCGACCGAGGACGGCGGCATCAATGCATCGGGGTTGTCCAGCGCTGTCGGTCCAAGGGCCTCGATCCGCCGCTGGCGCACCCATTCGGTGTCGACGCCGGAATCGATGATGAGATGCGCCACGTGAATATTCCTGGGACCCAGCTCACGCGCCGCCGCCTGTGCAACGGCCCGCAGGCCGAACTTGGCGCTGGCGAAGGCCGCATAACCCGCTCCACCGCGGAGACTCGCCGTCGCCCCAGTGAAGAAGATATTGCCTTTGCCGCGCGGCAGCATCAGCCGCGCCGCTTCGCGCCCGGCGAGGAAGCCGGAATAGCAGGCCATTTCCCAGACCTTGCGGAACACGCGCTCGGTGGTTTCCAGAATCGGAAAGTTGACGTTGGCGCCGATGTTGAAGATGCAAACCTCGAGCGGCGCGTGCTTGTCGGCGTCGCCAAGGAAAGAGATGATCTCCTCCTCCTTGCGTGCGTCGAGCGAGCGCGCGTGAATTTCGCCGCCGGCCTTCTCGATCTCCTTCACGAGTGGTTCGAGCTTGGCGCCGTTACGGCGCCCGGCAAACACCGTGAAGCCTTCAGCGGCGAACTTCTTTGCGATCTCGCCGCCGATATAGTCACCGGCACCGATAACGGCCACAGTTGCGTTTCTCTTTTGCAAGGGTGTTCTCCCGGTCAACTTAAGTGAGTTCGTCGTTGGAATTTCGCCACCTGCGTGGCAGCAGCTCGGTCGACATGCAAACGGTCCGCGAGTTCATGCTTGCGGATCTTTCCGGTTGAGCTTCCCGGTAAGACATCAACGATAATGATTTTCGGTGGCCGAATGTAGGAGGGGAGCCGAGGTTTGATGGAATCCATCAGATCGGTGGGCTTGACGCGCGCTCCCGGGAGCAGCTGCACGAATGCGACCAGCTCCCCATCACCGTTGAGGGCACGGCCGACGACGGCGGATTGCACATCCTTGTGTGAATTGAGAATTGCCTCGATCCTGGCTGGGAAGGCGCTAATCACTTCCTTGGTGCGGCCGACAATGTACAGGCAATCGCCGTCAAAGCGGGCAAGATCGCCGGTATTGAACCAGCCTTCGCTGTCGATCACTTTGGCTGTCAGTTCGGGAGCGCGGTAATAGCCGCGCATCACGTTGCGCCCGCGCACGTGGAGTTCTCCGACTTCTTCCTTTGACAGTGGTATGCCGTCGATTGTTCTGATGCGTCCCTCTACTCCCGGCAGCAACGTGCCAACCGCGTGATCGGAACGCGGCATATCGAAGCGCACGCCTGATATTCCCGGCGAGCATTCGGTGATGCCATAGTCGTTGAGCATCGGCAAACCAAACACTTTCTCGACGCGCATCTTCAGATTCAGGTCGAGCGGCGCGCCGGCAACGGCAATCAAGCGCAACGAGCCCCGGTCTAGCCGCTTCAGACCCGATACACTCTTGTACTCCATCAGGCCTTGATAGGTGGCGGGCACGCCGTTGAGGATGGTAACGCCCTCCTCCGCGATCGCCTTGGCGGTAGCCGCCGGATCGTATTTGCTCACCATCCGCACCGTGCCGCCGACCATCAGCGTCATGATCAGGAGCGAGATGCCGACGACATGCGAAATCGGTAACACGAGATAGATCTTGTCGTCCCGATCCATCTTGCGGAGATGCGCCGTGGTCCTGGCGCTGATCAGCAGGTTTTCATGGGAGAGCATCACACCCTTCGGTGTCCCCGTCGCTCCCGAAGTATAGATCAGCACCGCGACTTGTTCTGCCGGATCGACCTCCACCGGCTCGACAGTCGCGCTTTCGTTCAGCGTGCCAATGCCAATCTCCCGCAGCGTGCCTATTTGCCGGTTCTCCGCGCCATAGCGTGATGCGTGCGCCGCAGCCTCTTTCGAAACACCTGACGTGAAAAACATCCGGCGGGCACCGCTATGATCGCGGATCTGGTCCAGTTCGCGCGCCGACAGTCGCGGGTTGGCGACGATCGCCCAGGCGTCGAGCCGGCTCGCCGCCAGCAGCAAGGCGGCCAGCGCAATGCAGTTTTCGCTGACAATGATCATCCGGTCGCCCGCTCTGATTCCAAGCGAGGAGAGAACGGTAGCGATCTCTCTAACGCGCTGCTCCAGATCGCGGTAGCTGCAGGACGCCCCGTTCTCGACTAGCGCGATCCGGTCGGGGGCTTCGGCGACCTGTCTTGCCGTTACTTCATGTATGCGGCTAGGCAAGCCAGCGGCAATCTCGTCGAGATTGATCGTCTCTGAAAGCGCCGCCACGACTGACCTCCCGACCAAAACATGCCGACTTTTGCAACGCGACACATTCACCGCGTACCTAACGTTCTTTTTTAGAACTCGTCAATCACTAATTCAATCATCCTGTTTCATGAGGTCCGAAGGGGCAACTTCGCTGCCCTATTATTGCCCCCCCGCATTGCTGAAAGCCTCGTTTACAATGTATCGGCCCGCCGCTACGATGATAGTATCAAAAAGGAACTTGTCGAGGAGAGACGGAATGGCGGAGAGCCGCGGCGTGGCGATACTTGTGGGCGCAGGCGACGCCATCGGAGCGGCCGTCGCCCGGCGTTTTGCGAAGGGCGGCTATACGGTTTGCATCTGCAGGCGTGATGCGTCCAAGTCGCAGGGGCTTGTGGGCGAGCTGAGGACCGCGGGACATAACATTCACGCGTTCAGTGTCGATGCCCGCCAGGAAGCAGAGGTTCAAGGCATATTCGCGCGAATCGAGAAGGAGTTCGGACCCATCCAGGTCTGCCTCTTCAACGCGGGCTCGAACGTCAACAAGCCCTTGGTGGAGACCACAGAAAAGCTGTTCTTCAAGGCCTGGGAACTGGCCTGCTATGCCGGATTCCTGGTCGGACGTGAGGCTGCGCGCGTCATGCTGCCGCGCGGACACGGCACCATCTTGTTTACCGGTGCGACCGCCAGCGTGCGTGGCGGCCAGGGGTTTGCGGCGTTTTCATCGGCGAAGTTCGGCCTTCGCGCGGTAGCCCAGGCGATGGCGCGCGAGCTTGGGCCGAAGAACATCCACGTCGTCCATCTCATCATCGACGCCGGCGTCGATAGCGAAGCCATTCATCAGCGCATGAAAGCGGCGAAGGGAATCGAGGCGAGCGAGATTCCTCCGGACAGCCTGACGCGAACGTCTTCCATCGCCGAGGCGTATTGGTTCGCCCATCAGCAGAGCCGAGACGGCTGGACCCATGAACTCGATCTTCGTCCGTCCGTGGAGAAATGGTGATGAGCGCAACACCCGAACTCACCCTGTGGGGCGTTGGGACAAGCCGCACCATTCGTGCGCATTGGGCCATGCACGAACTTGGCTTGTCCTACAAGATCAAGCCGATCGGGCCGCGGACAGGCGAGACCAAGACGGCCGAATACACCAGGCTCAATCCCCGCCAGAAGATCCCGTTGCTGCAGGACGGCGACTTCCGCATTGGAGAAAGCGCTGCAATCGTTGCCTATCTGTCGCGAACCTATTCGACACCAGACCGTTCGCTGATTCCCGAAACCCAGCGCGAGTTCGCCGCCTGGCTCGAGTGGTGCTTCTTTATCGTGGCCGAACTCGATTCGACGAGCCTTTACGTGATGCGCCGCCATCGCGCGGATGCACTGGGACACATCTATGGAGTTGCGCCCGAAGTCGTCGCACAAGCCGGCGAATATTTCCGGCAACAGTTGCGACATGTGGAGGTCGCGCTGGCAGACGGCCGGACGTTCTTGATGGGTGACCAGTTTACCAGCGCTGACATCCTGCTTACGACGTGCCTGGATTGGGCCATCGCTTACGGCGTCGGTATTTGCGACAACGCGCGCCCCTACCTTGAACGCATTCAAAACCGAGCGGCCTATCAGCGAGCCGCCGCGGCGAATGTTCCGGTGGCACCGATTACGCCGGCGACGGCGAAGGTCTGAGAACCGTTCGCCGATCGCGGGAGGGCTTCGGCTCAGACCGCCACGCGCACGCTGCGCTCGGCAACCATCCTGTCGATGGCGCTATCGTCGTAACCCAGTTCCCGCAACACGTCGCGCGAATGCTCTCCTACCCGGGGAGCAGGCCCGCCGATCGCGGCCTCATTGATCTCAAAGCGGGCCGCGGGCTTGGGCTGCCGCACCCGTCCGACCTTCGGCTGATCGAATTCCGCGATGATGCCACGCGCGACCACCTGTTCATTGTGGATGATTTCGCCTCGGCGCAGGATCGGCGCGCACGGCACGTCGGCAGCGTCGAGTCGCTCCAGCCATTCGGTGGTGGTGTGTTCAGCGATGTATTCCGCCATCTTGTTGATGCGGGCCGTAGCGTTGACCGAGCGCGCCGCCGGCGTCGCAAAGCGAGGATCCTTGGCAAGCTCCGGATCGCCGGAGGCCCGGCAGAAACCCTGCCATTCGGAATCGGAGATAGTCCCGGCCGTGATGTAGCCGTCGCTGGTCTTGAACACGAGATCCGGCCGATCATTGGGATCGGCGGCGGTAGCCTCGGCGCCTACCACTGTGTACTGCATCATGCCTTCCGGCCACAGGTAGGAAATCATCGCATCCAGCATCGCGACCTGGATATGATCGCCCTGCCCGGTTTTCTCGCGGGCATAGAGCGCCGCCGCGACCGCCTGTGCGGTGAAGACAGCGGTGGTCTTGTCGCATACGATGGTGCGGATCATTTGCGGACGGTTCGTGACCGGCTGCGACTGGATATCGGCGAAGCCGGACAGGCCCTGAATGATTGGATCGTAGACGCGCTTCTTTACGTACGGGCCGGTATCGCCGACGCCGCTGATCGAGACGTAGATCAGGCGCGGATGGCGCTGGCGCAACTCATCGACGCCGAGACCGAGGCGCTCCATGGTGCCGGGCCGAAAATTCTGCACCAGCACATCAGCCTGCGCGACTAGCCTGGCGAGCACCTCGCGGCCAGCCGGGCTCTTGACGTCGATCGACAGCGAACGCTTGCCGCGGTTTGAAGAGATGAACAGGGCGGAGAATTCTCCGTCCTTGTCGATGGTGGCACGGCTGCGGCGCGTGATGTCGCCGCCGATCGGCTCAATCTTCAGGACGTCGGCGCCCTGATCCGCCAGAAACATGGTCGCGAACGGGCCCGACACAACGCCGGTCAGATCGAGAACACGAACACCGCTAAGCGGGCCAGGCATGGGCATTCTCCCGAGTTAACTTTTGCTTCAGGTCCGGGAGTTTGGCTTCGCCACTCATCCCGGACAGTCGCCGCAGTCAGGCCGTCTTGGGAACAGGTTGTCTGGTCTGTTCGACGATCGACTCCTCGACGTCGCGGAGCTGATCCTTGCCAAAGAACATTTCTTGTCCAACGAAGAAAGTCGGCGAGCCGAATGCTCCCCGGCTGACGGCGTCGTTGGTCAGGTCGATCAGCCTCTTCTTGACGTCATCCTGTTGTGCGCGCGCGATCAACCGGTCGATATCGATCCCCGAGGAGATGAATGCGTTCCGGAAGATTTCGGGGTCATCCATCTTCTTCGGCTCTTCCCACATATGATGGTAGGCGGCACGGAAATAGGGCTCGAACACGCCTTCGAATTGGGCGGCGACGGCGCCGCGCATCAACATCAGCGTATTGACGGGAAAGAAGGGATTCTGACGGAATTTCGTGATGTTGTGGCGGCGGATAAATCGTTGGGTCTCGAGTGCCTGGTATTCCGGCTTGTTCTTGATTCCGCGAAGCGAGTCGAACGGCGACATGTTGCCGGTCGCCTTGTAGATGCCCCCAAGCAGAACCGGGACATACTCGAATTTGACGCCGGTACGCCGCTCGATCCCCGGAATGGCTACTTCCGCCAGATAAGCGTTCGGACTGCCGAAATCGAACTGGAATTCCACCTTCAGGGGCATGTCGGCTCCTCCCGCGAGCGTATTGAATGATCAGGTTTGGTACTCAATAGCCGAAATCCGGCTACCATTCGTTTACAGTTCTAAAAACGAACTGTCAAACCGTTGCAAATTTCTGCTGGTTTCGCCCCGATCCATAGGGATTGTTTGGAGCTGAGTACCTATCTAGAATGGTAGGGAAGCGGCGGTTCCCTGGACGATTCGAGCGAAAACAGGGTGCCTGATGGACTGGAGAGCAGGAAATGCGATGGGATGCCCTTGAAGAAGAGCCGTGTTCTATGGCCCGTACGATCGGCGTGATCGGCGACCGTTGGACCCTTCTTATCCTGCGCGAATGCTTCCTGCGCACGCGCCGCTTCGAAGGATTTCAGTCCGCGCTCGGAATAACACGCCATTTGCTCGCGGAGCGGCTGAAGAAACTGGTCCGGCAAGGCGTGCTGCGCCGGATTCCCTATCAGGAGTCGCCCAAGCGGCACGAATACATCCTTACCCAAAAGGGACTCGATCTCTATCCGATCATGATGGCGATCGTGCATTGGGGCGACACGCATATGGTCGACGAACGCGGGCGGCCGTTGCTGCACCAGCACCGCAAATGCGGCAAGAACTTCGATCCGGTCATGGTGTGCTCCGAATGCGGTGAGCCGCTGTCGGCCAAGGAGGTTCATACCCATCCCGGCCCAGGCGCCCGAAGCACCCCGGCAATAAAGGCGCCGGAGAAACCGAAGGCAAAGGCGCGCCGCAGCGCCGCTTGAGGTGGCTGCTCACGCGGGCCACCGCAATGCTAAGCAGGCGTCAGCGCAAGCCGGTAAGCGCCAAATCGCGGACACGAGATGTCCGCCGACGGTCGCGGCCGGCTGAACTCGTCCTCAGACCTGGATCACCTCTCGACTTGCTCCATTGCAGTAGAGACGTTCGACTTGTTCAGAGCGATGTTTCAGCACAGCACGTTGATTGACGTAGGCCTTGTCGGTGATTTCTCCTGCCGCCAATGACGGCGGATCCTTCAGCAGCGAGAACGAACAGATTCTTTCGCTACTTCCGACCGCTTCGTTGTATTCCTGAAAACGATCCTTCAGGAATTGAATCACGAGAGGGTCGCAGGTCAAATCCGCGGCTGGAGTCTTCGAAATCCGCGCTGCCTCGGTCGGATTCAACCAGCAGAGCAGCGCGCACGATTCACGATTTTCTCCCGCAACGACAATGTCCAGCAATACGCCGCGCGTTGCAGCCAGGATTGCCGCGCGCATATTCCCGATCGAGACCCATGTGCCGTTCGCGAGCTTGAAGTTCTCGGAAATTCTGCCTGTAAAACGCAGCCCAAGCTCCGGCTTCTGAGGATTTAGAAACGAGACGGTATCGCCGATGCGATAGAACCCTTCCTCATCGAAGGCCTTTTCCGTCAGATCCGGCCTTCCGAGATAACCTGGCGTGACGTTGGGTCCCTTCACCCTCGCCTCGTAAGTATCGGAAACAGGGATCAGCTTTAGCTGCAGGCCCGGCGCGGGAAGACCAATCTCTCCCGGCTGGTCCGTCGCCCAGTGGGTCGTACTGATTGTTGGGGCGGTTTCGGTGGTGCCGTAGCCTGACATGACCGGAATTCGCCGGCCGGTGATCGACGATGTCAGCCGATAGAGCTTTTCAAGCGTTCCCTGCGAGATTGCAGCCCCGGCATAGCTCAATCTGTCAATCCGCTTGAACACGCTGGCGCCAAGTTCGAGGTCGTTCTCGATCGCGTCACATAACAGATTATAGCCGGCAGGCACGTTGAACATGGCGGTGGGCGAAATCTCCGTGAGATTCGCGATCGTCTTGTGGAAGAGCTGAGGCAGCGGCCGGCCATCATCAATGTAGAGCGTCCCGCCATTTTTGAGAATGCCGTGAAGGATCACGTTGCTGCCCATCGTATGGTGCCAGGGCAGCCACTCAACCTGCACCGGCGCGTCCGGAGGAGACACCAGCAGACTCCCCATTTGCAGGGAGCTCGCCATCATGCGGTGGGTATTGAGCACGCCTTTGGGGAAACCCGTCGAACCGGATGTGAAGAGAATCTTTGCGACAGCGTCGCAAGAAACCGCACGTGAAGCATCCGCGAATCCTTCACTCGCCGTTCGCGATGTCAGTACGCCAAGAGGCACGGTGTCCGGCGCCCCATCGACACTGATCCAGGTTGCGGCTGCCAGTTCGGGAATCGAGCGCCCGGCGGAAAAGTCGCGCCCGCTCTGGACGAAAACGAAATTCGGGCGGAGCGCTTCCGCTATATCCTCGAGACGAGCCAGGCCGCCGGGCATCAGCGTGTAGTTAGGCGAGATCGGCGCCAGGATTACTCCTATCGACATCGCGGCAAACGAGATCACCGCGTTCTCGATGGAGTTTCCTGAAAGTATCGCCAGCTTGTCAGCCGGCTTTGCGCCCATATCGATCAGGCTTTGGCCGACCGCCTGAACCTGCAACCATGCTTCGCCATAGGTGATCTCGTCCCATCCCCCGTTGGCATCGCGTTGCGCAAGAAAAATTCTATCGGGAACGGAATTTGCCCAAGTCGGAAGAAAATCAGTGATGCGCCAGTCGCACTCCCCCAACTTAAGGGGCGAGCTCAAGATGAGCGTGCCGTCGGTTCGACGCTCTATGGAAAGCTCCCTCGGCGCAAACGTCAGTGCCTTCGTCGACATCGAAGATGATCTCCTGAATTATCGGGATGGGCCGATCGAGCACGCTACACGCGCTTAGCCTTATGCCCATCGCTGCTGGGCCGCCTGTCTGGATAATGCGCTGTCAGTTGGTCTGTCGGGCCAGACCGGTCGGCAGTCGGCCCTCAACCCGCCAACCGCCGCACCTGTCGCTTCGCCGATGCAAGGTCACTCGGACCTGGCGTCCAGCACTTCCCCGAAGGCTTGCCAACCCGTGCCTGTCCATCGCTGCAATCGCATCTGTGTCCAGATCATGTTCTCGGTATCGGTCGTGTTGACCTTGATGCCGGGCAGCGCCGTCGGAACGACGAAGTCCTTCAGGTTCTTGGCCTGCGCAAGAATATTCTTGCGAGACAGGTCATTGCCGCACTGCTTTAGAATCTGCTCGAGCAGGATGCCTTGCTGATAGCCGGTCAGATAGCTGCCGTTGGTGATATCGGCGCCCGGCAAATACTTTTCAAAAAACACCCTGAAGGCCTGCATACCCGGGTCGTTATTCCAGGCCGGATCCAGAACATCCTTGTTGGTCGTGCCGACGATCACGCCGACGGATTTGTCGAGACCGGCGGGCGCGAGCGTGCCTCCGACCGAGCCGGATGGAAAATTGATGATCACGGTTGCCTTCCAGCCGATCACCGATGCTTGCCGGATCGCCTGCGCGGCGAACTTCGGTGTGCCGGCGATCACGAGAGCGTCCGCACCGGAGCTCCTCAGGTTGACGACCTGTGAATCGACCGTCGGTTCGGTGACCTCGTAGGAAGCCGTCACGACCCTTCGGTCGAAATCTTTGCCGAGAAACGCCTTGAAGGCGTTGACGTAGTCTTTGCCGAGGTCGTCGTTCTGATAGAGGATGGCATACTTGGCGTTTGGCAGCGCCTTCGTCAGATATTTGGCGTAGATCTTTCCTTCGGTGTCGTAGCTGACAAGACCCGTCGTGGTGAGCGGGTAATTGGCGACGTCCGTGAACTTGGATGACCCGCTGATAATTGCGATGCTGGGCACTCCCTTCGAGCGCAGGTATTTTGCCGTCGCCGAGATGCCGGGAGTGCCAAGCTGGCCGAACATGAACGACACTTCGTCGCTCTCAACCAGTTTGCGGACGTGCTCCACGGCTTTCGGAGGGCTGTATGCGTCGTCATATGCGACGTAGTTGATCTTGCGACCGTTAATGCCGCCGCGATCGTTGACCGACTGAATGTAGGCCATAACTCCCTTGCCCACGAGACCGATCGATGAGGCCGGTCCGCTGAAGGGAAAAACGCCGCCGATCTTGATCTCCGTCGCTGTAATTCCAGGCTCTTCAGCCGCGAATGCAGGCCCGCTCAAAAGTAAAGTCAGAGCCGCTACGGTTTTCCATTTCATCAACATTCTCTCCTCCCAAACGCGATGCGCCCTTGCGGGCACGTGGTTCTTGTTTTTGTGCCGCCGCCTACCCGCCCTTCGTCCGTGCGAGCCGATCGGTCCCAGCGCCTATCCGTTCAGCGCTGCAACCGGCCATCGCGGCCGTTGCGATCGGCCATCTTCTCCCTGCAGCCTACAGTTCTTTTTTAGAACTAGTCAAGCGCTTAGATGATCGTTTCGCCGACGAGCGAGCGGCGAGCTTGCTGAAGCACTCGCAAAGTTACGAGTTCAACGGTAGCCACTGTTTCAAGCCAGTAGCTGCGGAGCCGCGGCGCGCTCATGCGCTGAATCCTGCCAGGAAGTGACGTGAGCATTTTCTCCGCTCAGCGGCACGATTCTATCGAATGATGGCTATTCGGATTCAAGCGACCGTTGGGGACATTGGGCGACATGAGTAAATGCTCGCGAGACCGATCTTTAAGTGGCCTTGGGGCAATCAATAACGCGGGTTCGTCGCCGAGCCCGGGTCATATGGCAGGAAAACTAGTTCTATTTTGAAACTCTTGAAGGCCATTGTTAAGTCGACGCTCTTTCAAGCGGCGACCGTTTCGCGAATGTGTTCGACTGCCCTATCCAGAAAGGCCTGAGCCAGATCGGGGTCGTTGACGACGCGCGATAGCGTGAGCGCACCGACCATCGTCGCGAGAATGACCATGGCTTTGCCATCAGGCTCCTCGCCGTTAGTCTCGGCAATCAAACGACCGAGGAGTTCGAGATACGATTTGATGCCGGCTTCGAATGACGCTTTCACGTCGCTGCCCTGTCTGGCGGCGTCAGAGCCGAGCGCCACGACTGGGCAGCCGTCCATCTTTTCTTCGCGGTGTTCCGTGCTGAGGTAGAACGCGATCACCGCGCCAAGCGGATCCTCAGGCTTCGCCGCGGTCGCGGCCGACCATCGGAGGGTGGCGCTCTCCAATGCCCGCCTGGAAGCCTGCGCCGCCAAATCCTCCTTCGAGGCGAACTGCTTGTAAAAGCCGCCTTGGGTCAGGCCGGCACCCTTCATCAGATCCTTAAGGCCGATGCCGTCAAAGCCGCACTCCCGAAAAAGGCGACTTGCCACATTGATTACAGCTTCGCGGTTTTCCGCGGCCTGAATGCGACTCACTCGCATGTCGACCTCCATTTTTTAGATTGCATTCGTAATCTATATCAAATATAGAGTTCAAACGCAATCTATTTCGAATGAGGCGATAGCATGAAAAAGAGACCCGTTATTGTGCTGGGCAGCATCCTGATCGCCGTATCCGGCGTGGCCGCATTCACCGCGCTTTCTATCCGCACGCAGGCAGCCTCCGCCGTGAGCGACCCGAGGCAGGAACCACCGATCGTCAGAGTAGTGACCGCGGCGCAGGTGGCCGGATCCGAACGCGGCTTCACGGGCATCATAGGAGCGAGGGTGCAGAGCAGCCTCGGTTTTCGCGTCGCCGGCAAGATCGTGGAACGGCTTGTGAATGCCGGTCAGCAGGTCAAAGCCGGTCAGCCGCTGATGCGGATCGACGAAACCGACCTTCGCCTTGCGGTCACGGCAAAGCGCAACGCCGTTGCCGCCGCGCGTGCATCTTTCGTTCAGACCGAAGCGGATGAACAGCGATACGCCAAGTTGGTGAGCAACGGATGGGCTTCCCGACAGCGCTATGAGCAAGCGAAGGCCGCGTTGGATACGGCCGAGGCGCAACTCGCCACCGCTGAAGCGGATGCGCGGGTCGCCGAGAATGAGGCGACCTACTCGGTCCTGGTAGCGGATGCGGACGGAACGGTAGTCGAAACGCTTGGCGAGCCCGGGCAGGTCGTCTCGGCCGGCCAGACAGTCGTTCGGATCGCAAAGGCCGGCCCCCGCGAAGCTGTGGTCGCGCTTCCCGAAACGATCCGGCCAGCCATCGGCTCCGCGGCCGAGGCCAGCGTGTATGGGGCGGCCGATGGGCGGCGCTACACGGCGCATCTGCGGCAGTTGTCGGATGCCGCCGATGCTCAGACCCGTACCTATGAGGCACGTTATGTGCTCGACGGTGAGGCCGCGGCAGCACCGCTTGGCGCGACGGTAACCATTCGGCTCGCAAGCCAAGCGAGTCAGCCGGAAGTCCAGGTGCCGCTGGGAGCCGTGCTCGATGACGGCCGGAAGACCGGTGTTTGGGTCCTGGATAGCGTCACCTCGACCGTACGCTTTCGGCCCGTCAAACTTGTTCGGGTGAGCAGCGAAACTGCCGTGATCTCTGGATTGAGCTCTGGTGATCCGATTGTTTCCCTCGGCGCTCATCTCCTGCAGGAGGGCGCTCGCGTCAGGACTGCCTCTGAAAGCAGATGAGCCTCAATATTTCCGCGACCGCCGTTGGAGAAGTCAAATGCTATACAGTTACATCGTCAAGAAAGAAATCCGAAAGACCTTCGACCACGTCAACAACCATCGCTGGGATGAAGCGGCGAAAGCGGTCGCGCCGCATGTTCATCACCGCGTTTCCGGCGCCCACGCGCTTGCTGGTGAGCGCCACGACAAAGAAGCGCTGCGCCGCTGGTTTGAGCGTCTCGGCCGCGTTCAGCCCACTCTACACATCACGGTCAACAACATCTGGGTGAAGGGGTGGCCTTGGCACACCACCGTGTTTGCCCAGTGGGACGCCACCGCAACGCTGCTCCACGGCGACGCGTCCTACGTCAACCGTGGCCTCCACGTGTTCACCCTGCGGTGGGGTAAAGTCTATGCACTCGAGGAATTTCAAGATTCACAGGAAGCGGCCCGTGGGCTTGCTGCCCAGGCGGCAGCTGGCCTCAAAGAAGCTGTCGCCGAACCAATTGTAACCTAGCAGAAGCGCAGTCGGAGGCCCGCGTTTTTTCGGGCAAGCGCGGTCCACTCGGCGCCACCTGCTGCAGGACGGCGCGAGCGTCAGGACGAACGTCGAGGAATAGGACTGGCCAATGATGAATTTCAATCTTTCCGCGATCGCCGTCCGCGAACGGGCCGTAACCCTGTTCTTTATCCTCCTGCTGGCGTTCGCAGGTGTCTACGGCTTCCTAAGGCTCGGGCGGGCAGAGGACCCCTCCTTCACCATCAAGACCCTGACGGTCACGACGGTATGGCCGGGCGCGACGGCGCGCGAGATGCAGGACCAGGTCGCCGAACCCTTGGAGAAGCGGATTCAGGAGCTGACCTGGTACGACCGGGTGGAGACGACCACACGGCCAGGTTATGCGTACATGACGGTTACGCTGAAGGACAGCACACCGCCATCTAGCGTGCAGGAGGAGTTCTACCAGGCCCGCAAGAAGCTTGGGGATGAAGCGCGCAAGCTGCCCTCTGGTGTGCTCGGCCCCTTCGTCAACGACGAATATTCGGACGTGAGCTTCGCCCTTTATGCCCTCAAGGCAAAGGGCATGCCGATGCGCGAACTTGCGAGGCAAGCCGAGACCATTCGCCAGGACCTCCTGCACGTGCCCGGCGTCAAGAAGATCAACATCCTCGGTGAACGTCCCGAACAGATATTCATCGAGTTTTCCTATGCCAAACTGGCAACCCTCGGCGTGTCGGCACAGGATATTGTTGCCGCCTTGCAGCGGCAGAACACCCTCACACCGGCAGGCTCGATCGACACCAAGGGGCCGCAGGTCTTCATCCGGGTCGACGGCGCTTATGACAGCGTCCAGGCGATCGCCGACACGCCGATCGTCGCTGCGGGGCGGACGCTGAAGCTCGCCGACATCGCCAATGTCCGCCGCGGCTACGAGGATCCTCCCACCTACCTCATCCGACACCAGGGTGAGCCCTCCATTATGCTGGCGGCGGTTATGCAAGAGGGCTGGGATGGCCTCGCGCTTGGCAAGGCGCTGGAGGAGAGGTCCGCAGCTATCGCTCGGATTCTGCCACTCGGGATGACTCTGGCTAAAGTCAGCGACCAGGCCGTCAACATCACCTCGGCGGTTGACGAATTCATGATGAAGTTTGCGATGGCGCTCGGCGTGGTGCTGCTGGTGAGCCTGCTCAGCCTCGGCTGGCGCGTCGGCATCGTCGTGGCGGCTGCCGTCCCTCTGACCCTTGCCGTCGTGTTCCTCATCATGCTGGAAACCGGCCGGTTCTTCGACCGCATCACGCTCGGCGCCCTCATCCTGGCGCTTGGTCTTCTCGTGGACGACGCCATCATCGCCATCGAGGTGATGGTGGTGAAAATGGAAGAGGGCATGGACCGCATCAAGGCGGCAGCCTATGCGTGGAGCCACACGGCGGCACCGATGCTGTCCGGAACAGTCGTGACGATCGCCGGGTTCCTGCCGGTCGGCTTCGCGCGCTCGACGGCCGGCGAATACGCCGGCAACATCTTCTGGGTCGTGGGGTTCGCCCTCATCGTCTCCTGGATCGTCGCGGTGATCTTCACGCCCTATCTTGGCGTCAAGATGCTGCCCGCGATCAAGCCGATCGAAGGCGGTCACCACGCGATTTACGGCACACCGAACTATCGGCGCCTGCGAGGGATCATCACCTTCGCCGTGCGCCACAAGTTCGTAACCAGCGGCATCGTCGCCATCGCTTTCGCGCTTTCCGTCGTCGGCATGGGCGCGGTCAAACAGCAGTTCTTCCCGACGTCCGACCGCCCCGAAGTGCTGGTGGAGGTTCGCCTGCCGGAAGGCACCAGCATTGAGACGACGACCGCTACAGTCGAGAAGCTCGAACACTGGCTGGACCACCAGTCGGAGGCCAAGATCGTCACCAGCTATGTCGGTCAGGGCGCTCCCCGCTTCTTCTTCGCGATGGCGCCGGAGCTACCTGATCCAGCATTCGCCAAGATCGTCGTGCTTACGCCGGACGCGGAGGCGCGCGAGGCTTTGAAGCACCGGCTCCGCCAGGCCGTGTCAGATGGGCTTGCACCTGAGGCTAGTGTGCGCGTCACTCAGCTTGTGTTCGGGCCCTATACGCCGTTCCCGGTCGAGTTTCGAGTTATGGGGCCTGATCCCGCGCAATTGTACGCTATCTCTGAAAAAGCCCTCGATATCATGCGTGGCGTTGCCGATGTGCGGCAAGCGAACCGCGATTGGGGTAATCGCACGCCCGTGCTCCGCTTCATCCCGGATCAGGATCGACTGAACCTCATCGGCCTCTCGCCAGCGGAGGTGGGCCGGCAGCTTCAATTCCTCCTCACGGGCATTGCCGTTACGCAGGTCCGCGAGGACATCCGCAATGTCCCCATCGTGGCACGCAGCGCAGGCGGCGAGCGGCTGGATCCGGCGCGTCTGGCGGATTTCTCACTGATGAGCCGGGACGGCCGCCCGATTCCGCTCGACCAGATCGGCCATTCGGAAATCCGTCTGGAAGAGCCGATTATGAAGCGCCGCGATCGCACACCCGTCGTCACGATTCGCTCGGACATCAATGAGGCGACCCAGCCTCCAGAGGTCTCCAAGGAGATCAAGACGGCCCTTCAGCCGCTGATCGCATCGCTTCCGGCCGGCTATCGCATCGAATTGGGCGGATCGATCGAGGAGGCAACCAAGGCCAATGACGCGTTGGCGACGGTCTTTCCCGCCATGATCGCCGCCATGCTGATCGTCATCATGCTGCAGGTGCGATCCTTCTCAACGATGGCCATGGTCATGCTGACGGCACCGCTTGGCCTAGTCGGCGTCGTGCCCGTGTTGCTCGCCTTTAATCAGCCCTTCGGATTCAACGCCATTCTGGGCCTGATAGGACTGGCGGGCATCCTGATGCGCAACACGCTGATTCTGACCGAACAGATCAAGGAGAACCGTGCGGCCGGCCTTGATAACTATCACGCCGTCATCGAGGCCACGGTGCAACGCACGAGGCCCGTGATCCTGACCGCACTTGCCGCCGTGCTGGCCTTCATCCCTCTCACGCACTCCGTCTTCTGGGGATCGATGGCCTATACGCTGATCGGCGGCACGGCGGTCGGCACGGTGCTGATCCTGCTGTTCCTTCCTGCGCTTTATGCCGCGTGGTTTCGGATCACGCCGACTGCAGATGAGATCCATGAGGATTCTATGGAGGAACCGGAATTGCGAACAGCAATGGCTGCCGAGTAGAGCTCTGTTGTCGGACGAGGCAGACGAGGTGGGGATCTTATCGCGCTGCGCGTTTGCGAAGGCTTGCGGTTCGATCAGCGGACCTTGCCGTTCATGGCGGCGACGAGTCCTGCTGAAGCGCTTCCTCCGGGCAATCGATCTGTCCGCGGCGCCAGCGCTCCACTGCTCCAGAGTCGAGCCACCCGATCCTGACCAGGATGTCGATGGCGCTCACAAAGTGCTCGGCGGCAAGCGCCGCTTCAGGGGCTTTGGCGACACGATCAGCAAGTGGAACGCGATTCTTCTGGCTCATTCCGGGGTCGAACTCTCTGTCCGGTGCGCCGCAAGGATGGGCAACATGGTAGCTCCCAACTGGACAGCGTCGCGGACAAGCACCGGATCTGCGGTCGAGATAATCTCGCGTGCGGAGCCGTGGAGCCGCGCCCCTCGTGGCGTCCAGGCGCGGTCGCTACGACTGCAAATCACTTCAAGCGCAAAACTTCACTCATCTAATTTCTTGCTCAGTTCAGGATTGAGCTTATTCCGATCGACAGACTGATAGAATGTGATGGGTCTGCATTTTCCCTCGAAATCCGCGAGGACAATAGCCGTCCATGGACTCGCGTTCTCGCCCGAACCCTCGCGGAGGTCCGGCATGACCTTGCGAGCAGCGACCACATACCAAGCGCGACCAGCCGTTGCCGCCTTCGCAGCCGCAGCAAACTCATCCAATATTCCGCGCAGATTTTTGCGCATTTCTTCTTCAGTGTCCCCGCGAAGGTATTTTCGAGACGACTTTCCCGCCTCTCCGTACTCATGATGAATGTTCAGCTGCAGTCGGGCATCGTCCACTTCGATCTTGGTCACCTGTGCCACCGCTCCGCCTTCGCGAAGATAGTCTCGCACCCGGACGTCGCAGGCGAAAAATCTGTCCGTGGGCGGCTGAGCGACGCTAGCTGCAGGGGGGACCGCGGCTAGAGCCCGGCTTTTCTTTTTTCGAGGAGCAGCATCCGCAGGCATCGCGGCGATGGCGGCGCTGAGAAGCGCCGCGGCAAGCACGACTGGGAGAGGGGCATTCATGAGTGCGCTGCCGATGTGGTCTTTCTAAAACGCACTGGCCGCAGCGGTGGTTCCGGCCGTAAGGAACTTTTTCCTCAATACCGCCTTGTTTAATATTGTCCTACAAGAAGGGACCTTACGGAGGCGGTTTTTCGACCGTCGGTAGGTCATGGATTCGATTCTCATCAAGATCTTCGCCACGGCGCTTGCCTTCAGTCAGGTCACTACCCGGCCGGATGGGGTCAAAACGGAGTTCGATGCGGTGCACGACCGCGTCGAGGTGGCGCAGCTTCTGGGTGCCGGTTGCGCTCACATGCGCAAGGCTTTCGACATCGAGGACATCAACCTGGACGATCTGATTGCCACTGCCATGGATGACAAGGAAGCGTTGAGCAGCGAGATCAAGGCGCTCAAAGGCCTAAATCTGGCCGACCTCCACACGGCCTACAGGCAGTTCTGCAAGGTCGAAAAAGTGGAAGGATCTCCGGTCGATCTTGGTCAGGTCATCGCTTTCTACAACAGCGCGGTCAAGGATCTGCCCGACGCGGTGCAGCTCAAGCACCTCAGGCTTCCTGGCACCAGCGTAATCCTCGATAACAAGAGCCAGCGCGTCGCCGAGATTTACGCGCCGAACAACCGCCGCATCTGGGTCAAGCTTGCGGATATTCCAGAAGCGGTGCGCAACGCATTCATCGCCGCCGAGGACAAGCGCTTCTTTCAACACGCCGGCATTGATGAGCGCGGACTGGTGCGCGCCTTCATCGGCAACTTCACGAAGCCGGGCCGGCCGCAGGGCGGCTCGACCATTACCCAGCAGGTCGCCAAGAACCTGCTGGTGGGCAACGACATCACTTACGAAAGAAAACTGCGCGAAATGATCGTTGCCTCGCGGATGGAGCGCGCCCTGACCAAGGCGGAAATCCTCGAGCTCTATCTCAACTCGATTTATCTCGGTCGCGGCGCCTGGGGCATCGAGATGGCGGCGCGCAGCTATTTCGGTAAACCAGCCAAGGCGCTCTCCGCAGTCGAGGGCGCGCTGCTCGCCGGGCTCGCCAAGGGACCTAACTACTTCAATCCCGACCACCACCCTGAGCGCGCGCGCGAGCGCCTTGCCTACGTGCTGGGCCGCATGCAGGACGACGCTATGATCGACGCCGCCGCGGCGCAACCAGTATTGCCGCAGCTTGTCGAATACCGGCCGACGCGACGGGACTTCGCCTTTCACTTCGTCGATCACGTCGCCCGCGAGGCAAACATGGTCGCGGGCCTCGATACTCTCACCAATTCCTCCTACACGGTGCACTCGACCGTCAATTCGGCCCTGCAGCGCGTAGTCGAAGCGACGTTGCAGGAGGGCCTCGCGCGTTACGAGCTGAACACCAATCGCTACAAATTTGAGGGACCCGAGGCGAACATTTCCGATGCTGTCCGTCTGATTGCGGCTGACCCGAGGGCCACGGAACCGGCTTGGCTCGTGGCGTTGAAGACGACGCGGCTACCACTCTATGACGTTCACTGGCAATCGGCGGTCGTCCTGGAGAATGCGCGTGGCAAGCGCGGCCATGCGATCAAGGTTGGTCTGACCGACGGAAGCATCCTGCCGCTGAACACCTGGAGCGCGGCGATCGGGCGCGGTCTCAAGCCGTACGACGTGGTCTATGTGCAGGTGCGCGAAGCCAAGGGTAAGCAAGCGGCGCGTGCCGATCTGCGCATTCGACCGGCCGTGCAGGGAGCGGCGCTCGTACTCGGGAACGAAACCGGCCGCATTCTCGCGATGGCGGGCGGCTTTTCGTATCCGGCAAGCCAGCTCAACCGCGTCGTCCAGAGCCTGCGGCAACCCGGCTCCACCTTGAAGCCGCTGACCTATCTCGCCGCCCTTCGGAAGGGATTGCAGCCCAATACGCTGGTGATGGACGAACCCATCACGCTGGCACCGATCCGCGCGACGGGCTACGCGCGCCAGCGCGGTTTCTGGTCGCCGAAGAACTACGACGGCGGCGCTTCGGGCGCCATTACACTGCGGCGTGCGCTGGAAAACTCGCGGAATCTCGCCACCGCGCAACTGCTCGCGACCGGTCTCGACGACAGCGCCGAGCGAGGCCTCGACCGGGTCTGCGAGCTCGCGATGGAAGCGCAGCTCTACAGGGACTGCATGCGCTACTACCCGTTCGTGCTCGGTGCCCAAACGGTGCGGCTGATCGACCTGGCGGCGTTCTATGCAGCGATCGCCAATGAAGGCGCAAGGCCCCAGCCCCATGCGATCGAAACCATCGAACAGGACGGCCGCACAATCTACCGGCACGACCCGCGTGCGGTGGACTGGATCGGCTCCGCCGACCGGGCATCGTTTTACCAGTTGAAATCAATGCTGCAGGGTGTGCTCGAGCGCGGAACCGCGCGCGTGGTGAAGCATCTCTCGCCCTTTGTCGGCGGCAAGACTGGCACCACTGATAATTCGGCCGATGCCTGGTTCGTCGGTTTCACAAATGACGTTACCATCGCCATCTGGGTCGGCTACGACAACAGCGACGGCGGGCGCCGCACCCTTGGGCCCGGCCAGACCGGAGCGAAAGTCGCGCTGCCGATGTTCGAGCCGATCGTGCAGGCAGCCTGGGAGCTGCACGCTCCCAAGACGGCGTTGAACGGCCCCTCGCGCGAAGCCATGCGTC
This sequence comes from Bradyrhizobium sp. 157, assembly GCF_023073815.1. Classification (NCBI taxonomy): domain Bacteria; kingdom Pseudomonadati; phylum Pseudomonadota; class Alphaproteobacteria; order Hyphomicrobiales; family Nitrobacteraceae; genus Bradyrhizobium; species Bradyrhizobium sp. 157. The sequence goes on from NZ_JADPKF010000107.1 coordinate 120,099, forward strand.
AGCTCGCTACTCTGTCGATCGATCCGTATACCGGCGATCCTGTACCGGCCGGCTCCGGGCGCGCTTTCACCGAGTACCTCAAGAGGGATCCGGCGGGCAGAATCAATGATACGCAATTTCGGATCGTCTCGCGTGCAGAACGCTACGCCTATCGTGGCGGTTATGACGAAGACGGCGGGCCATTCCAGCAGTGGTCCCACGACAACCGCCTTTACGGCGATAACCGGCTGCCCTTTCCATTCCCCGGCTGGCGGCTTGGTCCGCGCGAATATCCCTCCTGGCGCGGATATCCCGATGACGAGGACCGCCTCCCGCGACCGCCGCTCCGAGTCGATCCTGATTATTTCTGGCGGCGGCTGAATTGAGCATTGACGCCATGAGACTCCACCGTGCCGCCGTCCTCATCGCCGCCTGCGTGGCCATTTGCACGGGCGCAGCCGCGCAGGAATTCCAGCTGGAGGACGTGCCCGCAGTCGCCAGCGTTCCGATCGCACAGATCAAGCCGCGCACGGTCATCTTCGCCGACCAACGCAACGACAAGCTCGCCGATTCCTCGACCGGGCTTATTCCTTTCGACGATTGGGCCCGCTCACGTCCGGTTCAGCGGCGCTTCCTCTCGCTCTTCCCGAGCTTCGTTGAGCCCACGCTCAAGCAACAAACGAAGCTGAAGCTCTCGGTCTACCAGGCGGAGGCGCGGTTTCGACTTCCAAGACCGGCAGCGGCATTGGATCTGTCGCGATATGCGAATGTCGCGTTCCTCGAGCAGATCGATCCGGCAGTCAAGCACCGGCCGATCACGGCGAGCGATGCTGTTCCCAACAAGGACGCGGGCGCCGCGCACAACCGTGCACCGGATCGCCGCTGGTGCGAGGACGCGAAGGCGGTCTGCGTGCAGTCCCGCTACATGTTCGAAGGGAAAATACCGGCGGGCATTCAGCTTGCCAACAAGCTGCGCGAGGAGAGCAAAAAGCCCATCCCGGATTTCATCGAGTTCCAGAGTGAGATGATGTTGGTCGCGCAGCCGCAGCTTGCCGAACTGCCGAGCCTGACCGGCCTCGACTCCCCAGTCACCAGCGGGCTCGAACAGAACATCTTTTGGGTGAACCAGGTCATCCAGTTCGGCAAGCTGCTAGCGGTTGTGCAACAGCATCCGACCGAGCGGGAAGCCGCCATCGCGACGGTCTACATCCTGATTGCGGTCAGGGACGACGTGCTGAACAAGCAAAGGGAATACAGCAAAACACCCATGCTGCGAAACCTCGTGCCCGCGCAACTGCTCATGGGCAACAGCTCCTTCAACAGCGGCGATTCGCTGAGCGCCGGCCTGCCGAAATACGCCAGAAGCCGCATCAAGGCGATCGCCGAACTGATGGAGCGGGAATGAGCAGAGCGTGTGCGGCGACGAATGGCTGGCAAACAGCCGAGCCAAGGGCAAGACTCCTGCCCACCACTGCTTGCAACGGCAAGGGAGTCTCGACACACGCGCTCCCAAAATATCGAAAACAACCCCGTGCAAAGTAGCAGGCGGCCGCCGCCATTCGAAGAAGCAGCTTGACACGTCGGGCAAATCAGCGGCATTCCTTCATCATCCCGCAATCCTGTAAATCCCCGTCGCCCGCAACAGCGGGCGCGTCGGTGCGATTGCGGCTGAAAATCCTTACCCACAATTGAAATTACAGGGATCGCCGCGGCGAACGATCATCTGCGCGTGGCCGAACCGCGCGCGCCGCGCGCGTGCCAGGGAGTATCGACATGAACACCGCTCCAGACCTTGCTATGTCAACGGCGATCGCCGCGACCGACCAGACCAAAGCCGCCGCAATCCCGCGGATCAAGCTCCTGTCGCACGGATTCTCCATCGACCATCCAGATCCTGAAATCGGCGAACAGCTCATGACGAACGCACTGGGAGTCGCCGATCGCGAAGCGATGCATGGCATCCTCCGGCAACTGGTCAAGGCCAGCGTGAGCGGCGAGAGTCCGGACGAGGTCAACCTCTCTTTCATGATTTCGATGGTGAAGAGCATTCGCCCACGGGATTCCGTCGAGGCCATGCTGGTGGCGCAGATGGTTTCCGTTCATGTGATGGCGATGCGGTGCGCCCATCACCTTGCGAATGCGGACGATCTCGCTCAGCACGACAGCGCCGCGCGCGCATTGGGCAGGCTCGCCCGCACGTTTCCCGCCCAGATCGAGGCGCTGAACCGCTACCGGAGCCATGGCGAGCCCGCCATCACCGTGCAGAACGTGTCGGTCGGCGATGGCGGCAAGGCCATTGTCGGCAACGTCACGCAGCATGCGCGCGTGATCGTTTCCGACAAGAGCCCGACCTCCGCGGCGCGGAAGGCGCCGAAGGCCGCAGGCTCCAGGCGAAGGCCCGCTTCCGCCGATGCCAAGCGGGCAGCACAGCCATGAGCGATCACATCAGAAATACCGGCCCGATGCTGGCGAGCCCGCGTTGTGGCGCCAAAACCCGTTCCGGCGGCGCGTGCCGCTCGCCGGCGGTGCACGGCAAGAAGCGCTGCCGCATGCACGGCGGAGCACCGGGATCCGGCGCGCCCAAGGCAAACCAGAACGCGCGCAAGCACGGCCTGTTCACCAGGGATGCGATCGCCGAGCGAAGGCGGATACGGGCGGTGTTGGGTGAGGCGCGGAAGCTGCTGGAAGGGATGAAGTGATAACGTTTGCCCATTTAGTCACGAAGGATCATCGGCAATCCGGTGCTGCCCGCCATCCACGACGGCGATCATCGGCGTCGCGTGCGAAATCGGGAGTTCAAAAGGACCAGAGGTCATAAGCAGCGGCGCAAGGAGGCTCCGGCCGAGGGACCCTCCGGGATGCGGTTGCCCTGCGCCGGGGCGCCTCGATCCTAACTTCCCGTCTTTACTGGCCGTGCATTGGGTAGACGCAATCACGAGAAGGAGTCGTGGGACACGTTTGAACCAAGCCATGGTATGCGCGTCGTCGTGGGCAATGGCGACTGTGGCCGCAGGGACATAGGGGGAATGGTTAAGAACCCGTCGGTAGGTTTGGACCTGGCGCACCCATCAATTCCACGGCATAGTGCCGTCATGAGCATGATTGACAGCCCGACATGGCAACTAAGCCTTCGCTAAAGCCGATGGTCTTCGTGGACGCGTTCGCGGGTTGCGGGGGCCTATCGTTGGGCCTGCTGCAAGCCGGATGGCGCGGACTGTTCGCAATCGAGCATGACGACTTCGCGTTCGCGACGCTAAAGGCAAACCTTGTCGAGGGAAAAGGCCCGCACAAGTTCGCATGGCCAAAGTGGCTTCCCAAGGAGCCCATAGGCATCCAATCACTGCTGTCGAAGCACGGCCAAGCACTGGAAAAGCTACAAGGGACCGTGGACCTGCTGGTCGGGGGACCGCCGTGCCAAGGGTTTTCGAGCGCGGGCCGCAGGCGCCACGATGATCCGCGTAACAAGCTGTTTTCGTCGTATCTCAAGCTGGTAAAGCTGCTGAAGCCGAAAGTGGTGCTAATTGAAAATGTCCGCGGCTTCACGTCGGACTTCGAGACAGGGGCGAACTACGCAAGCAAGCTTCGTACCGCGTTGGCCGTCGACTATGACGTCCATGATGCCTTGCTGGATTTGTCCGCCTTCGGCGTGCCCCAGCGACGGACACGCTACTTCGTGCTTGCCACTAGCCGCGCGCTGGGCATCAAGGAACCATTCGAGCAGCTGAAGCAGGAATTACCATCGTTCCTTCGGTCAATCGGCTTGCAAGCGCCGATATCGTCGAAGTCCGCCATCTCGGACCTGGAGACCGCGCGCAACGGCACGCAGGATTCCCGCGACACGGCTGGCTTCATAGAGACGAAATACAAGGCGCCGCTGACCAAGTATCAAAAGTTGATGAACGCTGGCGTTGCCCACCCGACTGACTTGAGGCTGGCCCGCCACAACGACGACATCACCGATCGTTTCCGGCAAATCATCGAGCTGAGCCACGCTGAAGGACGGCTCAACACATCGATCACCGATGAGGTTCGCGCGAAGTTTGGTTTGAAGAAGCGCGCCCTCCGCGTGCTCGACCCCGACATGCCGTCGCCGACGATAACCAGCATGCCGGACGACTTGTTGCACTACTCCGAGCCCAGGACACTCACGGTACGCGAAAACGCGCGCTTGCAATCATTCCCGGATTGGTTCGAGTTCAAGGGCAAGTACACCACCGGCGGCCAATTGCGCCGCCGTGAAGTGCCACGCTTCACCCAGGTCGCGAACGCCGTACCGCCGCTGGTCGCCAGGACCATCGGCGAATTCTTGATGAAGGCGATGACGGCAGCCAAACGTAAGCCGTCAGCCGCCAAGCGTCTTCAGCAAGCCGCGGAATTCCGTGCGCACATCTAGGATGGTGCAGCGCAGGACTCGCATATCCTCTAGGCTCACTTGGCTTCCCACGGCGGTGACGACCAGGGTTGGCTTGCCTTCGGGAACGAGCACGACGTGGCCGAGGTCGTTCCGCTCAGGCACGACTTCTTGCATGTACTTGACGACACTGGCGTGTGCACCGGGATTTTCGTGCGAGCCTCCCGCCTCCAAGGCGCTCTTAAGCAGCTTTAGGCGCTCCATCGACGTGAAGAGCATGTGTGCCTTGTAGAACGGGGCGATGTCCGTCTGGGTCTTCAGCTTCTCGCCGAGCTTGGTGAGCTCCTTCAGCTTCTTTTCCACAGCAGCAAGGGCCGTCGCGATGAACTGCTTCTTTCCGTCGTCCTCTAAGGAGGCATGGATGGTCCTGAGGCACTCGTTGACCATGTGGTCGACGTCGCTCGTCGCGCCCATCACGATGCCGCGGGTGTGGTCCAGGTCGAGCACCTTCTTGATTAGAGAATCGAAGACGCCTTCAACCTCGTTGACCAGTTCTGTCCGCGTGCAGCAATAGACGCCTTCGAGATCGTTCTCGCGCACCAAGTCCATCAGAACATTTGGCGCTGTTTGTGCAGAGTAGAATACGACGTCCTTGTATCTGATTTTCTCGCGGATGCGCTCGATGGCATCCTGGCCCCTAGCACCGGCGCCAAGATCCCAATCGACCAGCACCATGTCGACCTCGTCGACGAATACGTCTTCGTTGAGCTGGCTTTCAAGCTCCGCCATCGAATGGCAAAGCGTAGGATTGAAGTGAAACCCTTGCTCCTTCATGTAGCCGGCAATGCGCGTAATCTGCGCTTGGATGGCCCCAGGTTGGTCATCGACCCAGAGAACGTTAAAATCTAGCCTCATTTGCTCCTCTTGCCAGCTCCAACCCTAATGGCAAAGGCAGCACCAGGCCCTTCGTCATCCAAAAGCTCAATGGTGCCACCGATTTCCCCCAGCACTTGCCTTACGTGGTAAAGGCCCAAACCCGATCCGCGCGTGGTCGTATAGCCCATGTCGAAGATGCGTTTGGGATCGACGCCTCGCGACAATCCTTGCCCGTTGTCGCGGATGGTAACGAGCAAGGTGCCCTTATCGACGGCTTCGAGTTTGATCCTAATCCGCGTCGCCTTAGCTCGGCGTGCGTTGCTTATCAAGTTGTCTACGACGATCGAAATGTCCATGGGGTTGAAGCGCATCTTCAAGCCGGGATGCGTATTCTCGACGACAATGCGCAGGCGGGCCGAGCCTGTTACCTGCGCGACATTTTCAATGTATTCGGTGATGAACGCGGTAATATCACCCTCAACCATCTCAGAATCTAATTGGAAGTTAGCCTTCGACGCAAAGCGCGTCACCGCCAGGACCTTGTTGTTGAGGAAGGCGATCTGCTCCATCGCCTCCAGCACGGTCTCTCTAGGGATGGATTTTTGACCGGCCGTGGCACCAAGGAAGTTCTCTATCTGTTGGGCGACATCTACCGCATAGATCGTGACCTGATGGTGCAAGTTCAGGATTGTCTTCGCGTCAACCTTGACGGCAGCTTCGAGGAAGTGGGCGCGACGGCGCTCGATTTCAGCTGCAGCCTCGGCCGTCTCTGCGCGCTCCATTGCGGCTTCGCTAGCAGCGCGCTCGCGGTCCGCAATCTTGTGTGCCTCGGCGGCGGACTTGCGTAGCTCCTCGAAACGCCGTTCTGCCCTGACGAGCTTCTCGATGAGCGGCTTGTTGCCAGTCTTCTCCGCAATCGAGCGCAGGCCACCAAGCGAGGATTCGAATTCATTGGACCGCTCATTGACGATGCTGACGAGCCGTTTGCTGTAATCAACCAGCTCAACTTCGTCGTTGTCGACGAGGCTCGCCACCGCCTTGGTAACACGGGCTCGTCCTTGGTCGGTCATCAAGCGCGAGAGGTCACCCGTGTTGGCGTCATCAGGATCAACCCATGAGACCGGCACGACGTATTTTTCAAGCCGCTGGAGGCAATGCTTCATCACCGCCTCGCGCAACTGGCGCACAGCCGGCGTATCGATGAGGCCCTGGTTGCGGCTCGACGCTTCCTGAAAGTCCTCATCGGACCCGAACACGTCGACCCGGCCAATTACCTCACGCGTGCCGAGGAAGCGGCTAAACCCCTGCTGCTTGCGGCGGTCAAAGCCGAACCAGTCATCCGTGACTTCTCCCACTGGATAAACCCGGAAGTTGTTCCGGAAAAGGAAGACCGATCCGAACTGTACCGAGGGCAAGCCTGCGCGGCGCGCGAAAGTCAGCTTCGAGGACGTATTGAGATAATAGATTTCACAGTGGAAGTTTGAATCTTCCAAGTGCTTGTAAGGGTTTGGTTCGCGGATTTTATAGATGACCTCACCGCGATCGGTTAATTCGGTCGTGATTTTGCCTTTGTCGATCGAAACCGAGATAAAGGTCGTCTTTTCCTTTAGCGTGCTGAAGATCGGATTGCCGACCAGACCGTTGACGACCGCACCCGGCAGAACCTCGCTTCCCGCCTTGGTAGCTTTCGCACGCGCCTCCTTGTCTTCGTCGGCTTCTGCTGGCGCCGTGATTTCAATGGTGAAGCGATCAGCTGTCGAGCCGAACGGATTGATCAGCTTGGCTAGAGATGATTTCAGCGCAAGCAGAGACTGTCGACTCCACTTATGGCGCAAGTGGCGAACCTCAATGACAGTGCCATTGCGCAGCTTCTCCCCGAACTTCTGCAGCTCCTTGGGCAGGTCGAACGATTTCGTGGCTTGGTAGTCGACCGGGATCTCATCGAAATGGTCGCGGTCATTTTTGTCGAAGAGACTCCAGTTAACGTCGAGGCGGTGGACGGTGAACTCATCCTTCGGGCGGGTCTGCAAGATGACCTGACTGCCGAGTCGGTCCGAGGAAAACCGCCCAATGCCCTTGCTGCCGGCGTAGTGCGCCCGGTCGGCGACGATGTTGCGGAAATCCTTGCTCTGCTTGGCTTCGCGCTTCGACGAGTAGGCGACGAAGAGCCATTTGTCGTTGATATCCTTGTAGGACATGCCTCGGCCATTGTCGGCAACGATCACATTGCTTGGCCCGAAGAAGATGTGAACCTTGTTGGCGCCCGCGTCGAACGAGTTCTTGACCAGCTCGAAGATCGCGACCTCGTCGTCCGTGATGAGCTCGCTGCCCAGCACGCGTTTAAGGCCGGTGCTCACGTCGAACGTCAGCGTTTCCTTGGCAGCCGCCTTCTTCGGCTTGGTGGTAGACGTGTCGCTCGCCATTAAGACGATCTTTCCTTTTTTACCTTGGTCCCGGCGGTGCCCAAGTAGCCCGTTACGCGCCTCAAGAGGCGGTCAGTGTGCTTGATTTCGCACTCCCAGACCGTCAGCGTGCTCCAGCCCATCCGGCGCAACGCGCGCTTGTTAAGCTTGTCACGCTCCACGTTCCGCTGGAACTTGGCCTGCCAATATTCGGTTCGGCTCTTTGGCATATTGGCAACTTTGCACCCCTGGTGCGCATGCCAAAAACAACCGTGAATGAACAATGCTTTTTTCCGAGACGGAAAAACTATGTCTGGTTTTCCCGGCAAATCCTTGCGGTGGAGCTGGTACCTGTATCCGAGGGCGTACAACGCTTGTCGCACCGCAAGCTCCGGGCGCGTATTTTTGCCCCGGATGCGTGACATGCGCTCGCTGCGTTGTTGCTTCGTCAAAGTATCCATGCAGCGATCAGCGAGTTCAACCCCTAGTTACAAATTATACGCTAGTGGTGCGGACGGGCGATTCGAACCGGCACAGGCGATCGGCCCCAACAGATTTTGGCACTTCGGCTTTCGCCGCCGCCACCCGTTCGTGGCCTGGTGCGCGACCAGTCGCATTACGCCCACATAAGCCATCTATACGACGCAAACACTTGGTCGAAAAGCAATATTCGGGAACTTCGCACATGGATTAATCAAACTCGGCATACAGTTGGCTCAACCTCTCAGACAAAAAAGTGCGTGGAGAGCGACTCGCTTTCCGCTCGCCTGCTACTGATCCAGTGCGGAAAGCGACCAAGCCGACCGCGGAGTGCCGAGACCGGTGAACCAGGCACCCGGCGCCTGCATTAGTGATAGCGATGCCGCAGCCAAATGCAGGACCGAGTGTCTCCGGCGAGGGACGCATTAGATCTCTCCGTCAGACGAAGTCGGCAGGAAATATCCGGATCTCAACCGCCGCTTCCTTCAGCATCGCGCGCGCAACCTCAAAACTTCGCCGGAAGAACTCATCCGATTCCGGCTCTTGAAAAGTATTCAGCTCAACAATTCCGCTCTGGATAATGCCACGCACACAGTCGGCACACGGAAATAGACTGCTATACATTCTGCAACCTTCAGTACTGATTCCCGATCGAGCCGCGTTGTAAATCGCGTTCCGCTCGGCGTGTTCGAACCAGTAGTACTTTTCTCCGTCCTGCTTTGAGTGCCTCCCTTGTTGATTGCCATCCACCTTGCGAGGAAGTCCGTTAAATCCGATCGCCCGTATGTCGTTTGCTGGGCCGACGACTACAGCGCCGACTTTCCTGCTTCTGTCCTCGCTCCATGTTGCGACAAGACGGCAGAGCTCAAAGAAGCGCCGGTCCCATTTTTCTCTGGCTCTGGTTTCATCTGTCATGAGGATAGCGAAAGAGGTTTCTGATGATTGTAGGGAAGCAGATTCTGGAACGAGGTCTCGTTACGGGAGGAGACGAGAGCAATCTCAAGAACAGTACCTTTGATCTCACGGTCGGCGAAATTGTCCCGATTGGCAAGAAAGCAATTCGCGAGCGTCGCAGAAATCCTACGGTTTCTCGCGTTTTTTTGGAGCCTCGGGAGATGGTGTGGGTGTTGTCAAAAGAAGAGTTCGCTATGCCGGCGGACGTGACCGGCCTTGCGACGCTCCGGACGACATTCACGAAGCAAGGCATCCTCGCTCTCAACGTAGGCATCATCGACCCTCTATTCAAAGGGCCTATAAGCACGGCCCTCATAAACTTTTCTGACCGGCCTCGGGAAATTCGCCTCGGCGACAAGTTCTTCAGGATAGCTTTCTTCCCGCACTCCGACGTGAGCGCATTCCATCCCAGGGACGAGAATGTCGACAGGGCGGAATACATCCGTTCCCTGGAGAACGTTTCCTACGCTGATTTCTCACCGAGCTTCCTCAACATCCCGAAGTTTGACGATGAGTATTATTTCAAGAAATTCTGGAGCATGGTTTGGGTCGGGTTCACCAGAACGAAGTGGATTTCGGTCCCTCTGCTTGCGTTGTTCTTGCTGGTCGCCTGGTATCTGCTTCAGTCGGGCCTGTGGGCGTTCCTGGTGGATAATTGGAACTGGCTCGGCGAGACATTCAAGAAATTCAAATGGTGGTGAGGTTCAAGGAAGATGCGCCTTCGCGCAAGAAGGCGAGCCGCTACCGGCTCGTTAAGAGCGAGCCCTTCGGCCCGTAAGAGCGGGACGGCTTCGACCAGCGATCTCCGCTTTATCATCCCGCGAAAGCAACAACGAAATCTGGTTGCGGGGAAGGGATTCGAGCCCCTGACCTCAAGGTTATGAGCCTGACGAACCGCGTCTATGCCCATGCCGCCGAATTCTGGCAGGAGCGCCGTGTGGATGATGCGGTGGTGGACGGACGAGTTCGACCGGCTAAGGGAGCACGGTCGTGTCATCAAAATGAGTGCCTGAGGAAAAGCGCGTTCAATGTTGGGTTGCTCTCTTAAGTCGCACGTCCTTAGTTCGACATGTTCGTGTCAAGGAGCGCCAGAAGTGAGCGCACCACTACTAATGCTTCGTGCGTCCCAAGCCGGTCACTTCGCATGCATCGTCAATCGTGCAGGTGAGCCGCTGGGCGAATGGCATCGTGCTCGGTTCTGCGGCTTTCGGAGCGGATAGACTGACTTGTGACTGCTGTCCGCCAGTTTTCTCTCGTCGATTGTATCTCACGTGGCCCTCCTATTCGCACAAAGCTCGACAGGACAAGAGTTGATTGTGCGACGAGCAACGTCAATGCGAACATCCGAGGGCGCTCGCGTACGACAGCGCACGTCAGCGGCGGTTTGAATATTTCCGGACACCAAGGGCGACGAGGAAATTTTTTTCGCGGATGCGCGAGCCACAGTGAGGCATCGCGCCGAGGATAGTCTGATAATGTCGGCAGGAAATTCCCCAAGCGTTCGCCGCTGTTCACCAGCGTCTTACTCGACCATTATTCAACGAACGAGGCTGATGGCTACCTAAGTGCCTGAGTTTGCTGGCGCTCCCTAGGGGAATCGAACCCCTGTTTCAGCCTTGAGAGGGCCGCGTCCTAACCGCTAGACGAAGGGAGCGTGTGCTTCAGGGAATAGCCTCGAAATGTGCAGTCGGCAAGGCAAGTCTGAAGCCTTCGCACCGGTGGTTAACCCTGTTGCTTCGGGTCCCCGGGCCGACCCGGTGCACACCCGATCCGCCCTGCCTCAGGGCTCATTGACGAATCTGAGCTTTCCGGCCGGTTTCAGCGTCTTGGCGTCGAAAGTGCGGATTTCGGTCACCCCGCTTATATCCAGCGTCAGCACCAGCCGCTCGCCGGCAACCGCCGTCGAGACGATGCGGGCGCCCTTGGGCAGGGTTGCCGTGATGTCCGTCGTGCCCGGTGTGGGGCTTCCCTCGCCGCGGTAAAGACGGTACCCGACGGCGATCAGGACCACGGCCACCGCAAGCGCCGAGGTCAGGCCCGCGATCAGCATCATCCGCCGCACCCGCGCGATCAGCGCGGCCTGCTCGGGGGTCGGTTCGGGCGCGACGGTATCGGTCATGCAGGACTCTTGGTTGGAACAGCGATCATCAAATAGCGGTCAAAGGCTGGAGGTTACCGTCGGCGGCGACGAGGGATCGCCCCGCCTCGACCGCGTGCTCGCGGTGCTCCGCCCGGAACTGTCGCGCTCGCGGCTGAAAGCGCTGATCCTGGCCGGTTCCGTCTCCGCCAGGGGCGCCCCCATCCGTGACCCCGCATATCATGTCGCGCGAGGGGATACGATCACAATCGATGTCCCCGAAGCCGTTCCGCCGGAGCCTCTGGGCGAAGATATCGCGCTCGATATCGTCCATGAGGACGACGACATCATCGTTATCGACAAGCCGAAGGGGCTGGTCGTGCATCCGGCCGCCGGCCACGAAAGCGGCACGCTGGTAAATGCCCTGATCGCGCACTGCGGCGCCAGCCTTTCCGGCATCGGCGGCGTCCGGCGGCCGGGCATCGTGCACCGGCTCGACAAGGACACGACGGGCCTGATGGTGGTCGCCAAGAACGACTACGCCCATCAATCGCTGACCGCGCAATTCGCCGATCACGGCCGCACCGGCCCGATGCAGCGCGGCTATATGGCCTTCATCTGGGGCGTGCCCAACCGCCAGCGCGGTACCGTCGACGCGCCGATCGATCGGCACCCCTATGCGCGCGAAAAAATGGCGGTGCGCCCGGGCGGACGCGAGGCCATCACCCATTGGGAATTGCAGGCGGCCTATCAGGGGCGCGACGGCAAACCGGTCGCTTCCCTCCTCGCTTGCCAGCTCGAGACCGGGCGGACCCATCAGATCCGGGTGCACCTTTCCCATATCGGCCACCCCCTCATGGGTGACGCCGTCTATGGTCCGCACTTCAAGACCAAGGCCCGCCACCTCGGCCCCGAAGGCCAGGCAGCGCTAGCCGCCCTCGGCCGGCAGGCCCTGCACGCTTATCTGCTTGCCCTGGAACACCCCAGAACGGGAGAACTTTTGCATTGGGAGGCGCCCCTGCCGGAGGATCTCATCCTTCTGCAAAGCGCCCTGGAAGCGGCCCTATGACGCAGGCTTTTCAGGAAAATTAAGCTATACCAATAGGTTATGGCTGCCACACGGGGACGTGACGTCAGCATTCCTTCCCTATTTGTTCGTTTTTTGCTATGTTGCATATGCGTTGAATATCCAACGCGGAACATCGCAGCCTGATCGGCTTTAACACAGCGATCACCTGCCGGGCCCGCCGCTATCGGGGGCCTGAACCACTGGAGGGCGCTCGAATGGCCCGTACAGCTACGTTACCGGTTCTCAATGGAGAATCCGGTCTCTCTAGATACCTCGCCGAGATCCGCAAATTTCCGATGCTGGAACCCCAGCAGGAATACATGCTCGCCAAACGCTGGCGCGAGCATGACGATCGCGACGCGGCACATCACCTTGTCACCAGCCATCTCCGGCTCGTGGCCAAGATCGCCATGGGCTATCGCGGCTACGGCTTGCCGATCTCCGAAGTGGTTTCGGAAGGCAATGTCGGCCTGATGCAGGCGGTCAAGCGGTTCGAACCCGAGAAGGGTTTCCGTCTCGCTACCTACGCCATGTGGTGGATCAAGGCCTCTATTCAAGAGTACATTCTGCGTTCGTGGTCGCTCGTGAAAATGGGAACCACCGCGAACCAGAAGAAGCTGTTCTTCAACCTGCGCAAGGCGAAGAGCAAGATCTCCGCCCTGGACGAGGGTGATCTCCACCCCGACCAGGTAAAGCTGATTGCCAAGCGTCTCGGCGTGACGGATCAGGACGTGATCGACATGAACCGCCGTCTCGGCGGCGACGCGTCGCTCAATGCGCCGATCCGCGATGACGGCGAAGCCGGCGAATGGCAGGACTGGCTGGTCGATACCTCGCCCAACCAGGAAGCCGTGATGGCCGAGCATGAGGAGTTCGATCATCGCCGTCAGGCGTTGAACGGCGCCATCGGCGTGCTCAACCCGCGCGAACGCCGCATCTTCGAGGCGCGGCGCCTGGCGGAAGAGCCGATGACACTGGAAGACCTCGCCGCCGAATTCGGCGTCTCGCGCGAACGCGTGCGGCAGATCGAGGTCCGCGCTTTCGAAAAGGTGCAGTCGGCCGTCAAGGGCACGATTGCCCGGCAGGAAGCCGAACTCGAAGCCGCGCACTGATCGCGGCAGAGGTATCAAGTAATGAAAGCCGGCGGCAACGCCGGCTTTTTTGTTTTGTGATCTTGTGGCCGCGCGGCTTCAACACGGAAGCTGTCGTCCTCCGCGAAGGCGGAGGACCCAGTACGCCGTGGCGGTTCGTTAGACACGGCGACATAACCGCGGTCTCTGGAATACTGGATCGTCCGGTCCCGTCTACGCCAAGGCTTCGCCGGACTTCTCACTCTGGCTCGCCGGAGCTCTAGCGGAGGCGGCAAGCCGGACGATGACAGCGGTGGCCTACTCGCCCCACTCCCGCGCCATCCTTGCCAGCGCGCAGCCTTCGCAATAGCGGGCGTCTTTGAAGTCGATCCAGTTGTGCGCATAGACGCGATCGAGCGGAATGCCGTAACGCGCGCGCAGCACCTTTACCAGAATACGCCACGCCGCGATTTGCGCATCCGTCGGGCCCCGCGTCACGTCCGGAAAATTGCCGGCGAATTCGACGCCGATCGAATTGCTGCCGACCACTTGGCGATAGGTCGGGCCGTTGTCGATATACTTGTTGTCGTTGCGGTTGGCGCCGTCGCCATGCATGGGAACGAGATGTTCGCCGACCGCCCAGTAGACCGTGCCGTCAGTCTCGACCCAAACCATGACGCCGCGCCGCGTCGGGTTCTTCGATTGCGCCAGCGCGCCGCCGCGCGCGGAGCCAGCCGGACCCTCGGTCTGATGCACGATGATGTTGCGCCACGGATGTGCCTTTGCGAAATCGCCCCATGGCGCCAGCCAGACCATCTTCAAGCCGGGAATATCTGGTGTGCCCGACGAACGCGCGATCGCGGCGAGATCGGGCGATTGCGCGAAGGCGCAAGCAGGAAGTGAGAGAGCGAACAGTGCCGCCGCGACGAGGCGAAAATTCATGACCGAGGCCCAGTGATGAACCTTAGTAGCACGTCTCAGGCCCGCTTGCGGAGGGCCACGTCCGCTGCCGTTTCGGCGTCGGGCACCAGCGGCGGCGCCGGATCGTTCTGCGCCGCTTAACGGACTCTGACGGCCGCAGGCCAATCCAAACCGTGGTTTTGAATTGATGAAGGTCGCACGCGTTCGGACATCGTTAAGCATCATGCGCGCGCATGCGAGCGGTAGCGGCGACGCTCGTTTCGGCAAAAAATCGCATCAAAATGCATAACAACTGTGGATAACGTGATGACACCGCCATGACGGCACGCGGCATCAGCCTGCGAATCTGCTGGGATCGTGTGTGAGGATGTTGCGAGGCTGGCCCTCCGCCAAGCATGCCTCGGTGTCGCGTTTCAATCCATGAAAACCTTGAGAGGATACTATGGCTAAGAAAGCGAAGAAGGCGAAGGCGAAGAAGGCCAAGAAGGCCAAGAAGTCGAAGAAGAAGTGAATTTCGGCCCGGGTGGAGTGCTCAGCTCTGCCCGGGCTCCCAACTCCGGGTGAATTTTGGAGAATGGCGGGCCGCAGGTCCGCCTTTTTGTTTAGGGCGGTGGCTGTAGCCCGGATGAAGCCAACGGGTCGCGCGAATGCGCGCCCGATGACAGGCTCCGCGCAATCCGGGATTCTCTCCACGCTACCGGTCCCGAGTTACGCTGCGCTTCACCCGGGCTACGAATTACGAACTCAATATAGATCGCGTTGCTGCGCCTGCACTGACGGCCGCGCGAAAGCTACCGCTCCGCAAGCGCCAGCTTGGCGCCGAGCGCGGCAAATCCCGCCGCAAAGCTGCGGCGCAGCCAGGCCATCACCTTCGGCCGCGTGATGACGCGGTCGCGCATCGCGGCCGCGAACAGGCCGTAGAGTGCGAACACCGCAAACGTCATCGCCATGAAGGCTGCGCTCAATTCCAGCATTCGCGCCAGCGGATGCGGCTCGTCGACCGCGACGAATTGCGGCAGGAAGGCAAGGAAGAAGATCGAGAGTTTTGGATTGAGGATGTTGACCAGGACGGCGGTCATGACGACGCGCCGGCTAGAGCGCGCCTTCGCTGCCGGACGCGTGTCGATCGCAAGCGCGCCGGTCTCGCGCAACGCCTGCCAAGCCATGTAAAGCAGATACGCCACGCCACACCATTTCAGCGCGGCAAACGCCAGAGCACTGGTGTGCAGCACGGCGGCGAGCCCGAGCATGGCGGCCAGCATATGCGGCACGATGCCGAGGGTACAGCCGAAGGCCGCCGCGATGCCCGGCCGCGCGCCCAGTGTCAGCGCCACCGCCAGCGTGTAGAGCACGCCGGTTCCGGGGGAAGCGACGACGATCAGCGAGGTCAACAGGAACGACAGGGTCATGCCCTGCCATTAACACGACGGCATCGGGCGCGAAAGCACGGCGGCGGCGCTCACGCGCGCGATTCGCCGCCGTGCTGCCGTGCATACACCATCCGCTCCGCCTCGCGGATCACGTCGAGCGGCGCCCAGGGCTTGGCCCAGAACTGCACGCCATCGGGCAATTCCTGATGCAGCGGCTTGCCCGAGGTGACGATCACGCCGATCTCGGGATTGTACTTCCTGGCGATGTGCGCGAGTTCGACCCCGTCCATATTACCGGCGAGCTGCACGTCGGTCAGCATCAGGACCAGATCGCCGGCCGCGCGCTCCAGCACCAGCTCAGCGGCCTCCGCACTTTCGCATTCGATGACGTCGACATCGCTCTCTTCCAGCAACAGGCTGAGCATATCCCGCTGCATCGGGTCGTCTTCGACAATAAGGGCCGTTGCGCGATAAGGTTTGGATTGTCCCATATGAGCCTCCTGTCAGGATCGCGTCGGCTGGCGATACCGCCTTGTGTCGGGTATTCGACACTAAGCGCGGAAACCGCTTTATGGTTCAGTTCCAATTTGCGAAAGTTTGCAGGAACCCACTAGTGCCGACCTGCAAGGAGTTTGACCCGACATGACTGCGATATCTGGAAGCGCGGCCGCCGTGACCGGCGCCGCCAGCGGCATCGGGCGCGCGCTGGCGCTGGAACTGGCCGCGCGCGGCTGCGATCTCGCGCTCGCCGACCGCGACGATGCCGGGCTGCAGCAGGTGGCCGCCGAGATCGCAAACGCGAACAAGCGCAAGATAACGATCCACCACGTCGATGTCGGCGAGCCCGCCCAGATCCAGGAATTTGCCTACGCGGCCATAGCCGCGCATCCGCAGCTCAACATCATCATCAACAATGCCGGCGTCGCCCTGCTCGGCGCCTTCAACGAGGTCGATCAGGCGCAGATGGAATGGCTGATCAACATCAACTTCTGGGGCGTGGTGCATGGCACGCGCGCGTTCCTGCCGCATCTTTCGAAGCAACGCGAGGCGCATATCGTCAACCTCTCCTCGATCTTCGGCATCGTCGCCCCGCCCGGCCAGACCGCCTATTGCGCCGCCAAGTTCGCGGTGCGCGGATTTTCCGAAAGCCTGCGGCATGAACTTGCGATGGCGAACAGCCCGGTGAAGCTCTCGGTAGTGCATCCCGGCGGCGT
>NZ_JADPKF010000110.1:0-536 GCF_023073815.1 Bradyrhizobium sp. 157
CTTCATTCTTACCCGTAAACAGTCAACCACGACCCACGTCGAAGGACTTGATCTCGCGGTGCTGCCATCGGTCTTCCATCCGAAGATCTTCCTGACCAGCGCATTTTTCGCGCGATTTCTGCAATCGTTAGACTTGCAGGGAAAACACGTCGTAGAAATCGGAACCGGCTCTGGAATACTCTCACTATCGGCAGCCAAGGCGGGCGCTAAGTCGGTCATCGCCTTGGACATAAATCCGGCGGCGGTCAAGGCTGCCAACTTAAACGCAGCAAAGAATGGTTTTGAGGAAGTAAGAGCGTTTCAATCCGATCTGTTTTCCGCCATACCGGCGGAGCGCAAGTTTGATATCATCATCTCTAGCCCACCATCTTTCTCGGGTGAGCCACGCGACGATGCTGACCGAGCTTGGCATGCTGGTCCTGGTTACCGGGATATCTTGCCTCTGTTCAAGCAGTCCGCTCAGAGGTTGCACCCGAACGGAAGAATGTATCTCCTACTTTCATCAGACAGCAACCTCGCTTTGATGGATCGCCTGA
>NZ_JADPKF010000042.1:0-526 GCF_023073815.1 Bradyrhizobium sp. 157
GAGGGTGTCGACGTTGACGCGGATCGACTGGTTGGCGATCTTGTCGGCTTCTTGGACGTCGACCTCGATCGCGGCGGCGCGCTTGGCCGGCTTGGCCTTGGCTTCCTTCGCCGCTTCCTTGGCTTCCGGCGCCGCCTTGGCGACGGGTGCCGGCGCGACTTCGGTCGCGGTCTCGCGGAAGGCGCGCTCGAGGTCGTCGAGCGAGACTTCGCCCGGACGCAACGGGCGTTCCAGCACCTGCTCGACCAGCGTGCCCTTGGTCTTCGCGGGCGCTACCGGCGGCGCGGCCACCACGGGGATCGGCGCCGGTGCGGGTTCAGCCGCGGCTTCCGCGTGATGGCCTTCGGCCATCGCATGCAGCTTCTCGATCAGGTCTTCGTCGGTGCCCTCGGGCTCGGTCTCGGTGGCTTCGAGACCGGCGAGGATCTCCTTGATGCGGTCGATGCTCGACAGGATCAGCGTCACGGCTTCCGCCTTGACCGGCATGCCGTCGCGGAATTTGCCCATCAGGGTCTCGCCGACTTGG
>NZ_JADPKF010000070.1:0-525 GCF_023073815.1 Bradyrhizobium sp. 157
CACGACGGGCAAATCACTTCTGATTTTCAGAAATCGCGTCAAGCCCAGGAATCAAAAATATTCCGCTTAACTTCGAGAGCAAATCATCTGCATAACTCCGCCCGTCTCACCCGATGGAGGGGCGGCTCGCGATCGTCACGAACGTGCGGTGGGATGCGATGGACGCGAAAGGTGCGCTAGACGTACGCGCAGGAAGCGTACGGCGAAGTCGTGTGGTTCTGGCGCCGCGGTGCTGGCGTTAAGTCCCAGGAGAAGCGAAGCTTCTCGGGGGCGACGGTGGCAAGAAAGCCGTTCACCGGGGAGAGCACGAAGTAAGCCGTAAAGCCATTGCGCAGGGAAGGCCGGGATGCTCCCGCTGTACCTGTATGCTCGTGTGCGCGTTCTTAGTGCGCAAATTGCACACGAGACCGCGGGTGCAGCGCGCACCCGGTCTTCCCTGCGCCCTTGTGTCCAGAAAATCTATCAGAATGTGCGAACGGGCGGTTGCGCACCAACCGCCCGTTGCTGGAGCTGAGCCCGTTGCGC